>JAYVFX010000962.1:0-3397 GCA_043772795.1 Deltaproteobacteria bacterium | reverse complement strand
CCGCTGCTCGTCGCGCGGGAGGAAGGCATCCAGCGACTCCTCCTCCTCTGAACGAGGAGGAGGAATTCATAGGGAGATGAACTTCACTGCCCAAACCATTCTCCAGATACTCGGCTTCGCGGCGGTCAACAATGACGCACCTGGACTGATCGACCCGGCCGTGTCGGACTCGATCCAGAGGTGAAACGTCGGGCGCCCTCGCCGCATCAGATCACATGATATGGACACCCTTGGTAAAGCTCCTCCTTCTTCCGAGATTACGCCGGAGTCGCTCTACCTGCGACGCCGAGAGTTCGTCTGCAATGCGCTCCTGTTCACCCTGACGAGCACGGGTGTGGGAGGCAGCCTGCTGTGGTTGATGAAGGGGAGCAGGGCAAGCGAGCCTAAGTCGTCCTCTGCGAACGAGGGTCCACCCTGGCTCACGATCGCAAGCCGAAGCTCCTACAGTACCGATGAGCCGATGACTCCCTACAAGGACGTCACTACGTACAACAACTTCTACGAGTTCGGGCTCGACAAGAGCGACCCCACCACAAATGCGCACACACTCAAGCCGCGCCCGTGGACAGTGAGTATCGGGGGGGAGGTGCGCGTGCGACGGTGGCGACACCTGCACTTCCGGGAGACGCCGTAGACCCACATTGATGTGGTCCGCGTAGATGACCCGGCGTACAAGCGGCCTTTGCTGATCGGCACCACCGCGCGTGAGTTGACCACAGACGAGATCAGCAGTGCGTATGCCCACCGCTGGCCTATCGAGACCAACTTCTCCATCGCCCAAGGGACGTGGGCGATGGAGATGCCGCGGGCGTGGAGTGAGACAGCGGTGGCGCGACGCATCAGCTTGGCCTTGCTTGCGGGCCCGCTGCCCATGGGACCGTGGGACGTGAAGGCCGGAGCGTCGGCGGGAAGGTTGGCAAATCACTTGGGCCTCCACACCACACATTTTATGATATTTGCCTTGAAAGAGGTGGCACCACGAACCTATCGAAAATTCCGAAACGCTCAAAAAACCGCCAATTCGCTGCTCCCGTTAGCTGCGTAAATTGGTAAAATACGAGATACTATGACATTCTCGATCTTTGCGACACAAGATAGAATAGGTTAACCCACCAGAGGGGTAAACGGTCAGGAAATAGAAATGAACAATTGGACCACAGGACAGACACAGGAACCACTGAGCCCGCCCGCCCAGTTTCTAGTGGAACAGCTTCACCTTCTGCCAAAGGGGCGCACCTTAGACGTGGCCGCGGGCCGTGGCCGTAACACACTGTACCTTGCGCAACAGGGCTTTTCGGTCCACGCACTCGATCGCGATCCGGTTGCATTACAAACGCTCCGTTCGCTTGCCGATGAACGACAGTTACAAAATGTGACGACGGAACTTGTTGATCTTGAGGCCGGATTGGTGAGTGATGCCGTATTCCCTTCGCAGCACTACGATGTCGTGCTTGTCTTTCTCTATCTATTCCGTCCACTCATTCCCGCATTCGTACAGACACTCAAGCCTGGTGGTGTCCTTGTGTACGAGACGTTCCTTGTCGAGAATCACCTTCGCTATCAGCATCCTCGGCACCGAGAGTTTTGTTTTGAACCAGGCGAATTACGCACTCTCGTCAGCGATCTTCATATTCTGCATTACGATGAAGGCGAACGATCACGTCCGGATGGCCAGCCAGGGACGTTTACTGTTCGGTTGCTGGCTCAAAAAAAAGCGTAGCGTATTGTTGCAAGGGCAACTCACATAGGAGTCAACCGTAAATTGTTGGGCAGAAGGTCGCTTACTCGGTAATTTTGTCCAGAAAACGGTCAGCAAGTGAGTCGGCATCGTCAACTGGTTGTCCGGTCTGCCAATTGAACATCAACACCTTCGTACGTACACGACTGGTCCCTTCAGTTGGTCCCGGCATTACTTCGACCAGATACTGTCCATATGATTTTGGGGCGCGCGTACGAGATCTGCCTTTCTTCCCTGATACTCGCGCTCGAAGGATACGGCGTGAGACATGCCGAACCGTAGAGTCTCCGGTCTCCTGCTTCATCAGTTCTTTCATCGTAGGCAAAAGTTTTTCTGGGGGGATTTGTACAAGTCGCTCGCGGATCGGAAATTGAGAGGCGTAAGGTAGCCGTGATGACAGTCGAGCAATCCTGCTTGACGGGTCTTCTGCTCCAGAAGCTGAAGTGTTTTCGTCTACAGGCGCAGTGTGGTCGTCTTCTTTAGAGGGATCGTCCTTGGCTTGGGGTGTTTGGGAGTCTGCAGAGGGAGAAGGAATCTGCCCTCCCAAATCTACCTCTGATATTATCTTGGGCTCACTTTCCCCACTTGTAGGGAGAGACTCTGCCGTGACTACTGACTCAGTAGTCACAGGTGTGGTCGGGGAATACGCTTGTACTTCTTCTACGTTTACCGACTTCTCAGACGGAAAGGAGCCTGCGGCTTCTACTAACTCAGGGTTTGCAGGTACGGGGAGAGAATCTTCCTGTCCTCCTACTGCGCCCACAGCTTTTTCTTTTATCTGCTCTTTGACAGCAAGGACATCAGTCTTAGCCAAACTATCTGTCTGTCCAGACGATGGCTTTGGTGCTTTAGGTCGGCCTTTCACTTTTTCTGTCGGTGCGGACACAGTCGGCAAGGCCGGTGATTTCGGTGCCTCTCCTAACGACACCACTGGGGGAACGGGGGTACTGGGAATCTCCGTAACCTTTGGGCTGGCGCTAGGAATCGGAGAACGGACCTCGGTGTTTGGAGCAGGAACTGGTCCCCTCCCTCCTTCAACAACAGCGAGTGAAGGTTGCGGTACCGGGGCTTTTGTTGACGCCGGTCCGGGGACATTTATCTTTGGTAAAGGTGGCGGTACGACCTGTTGCGGTAACACAGTATTGGTAGCAACTTTAGACGGAACGGACTGAGCAGCGTGTCGTTGGGGCTGGGGTTCTGCAGTTGGCGTGCTAACAGCCGCAGGTTTTTGTCGCAGCTCTTGAGAAAGTGGAGGCGGGGTATCGACCTTTTTCGCTTCAGGCTTACTCAGCGCGACTTCAGGAGAAGGTGAGGGTACGGAAGGAGACTGAGCAGCCGTAATCGTCTCTGGCTGCTGGGGAGAAAGAGGGGTTTTTGGCGCTATGACCTCTTGTTTGGGAACCGACGATGGCAACGGTTTTTCTGGCGAATACAAGCTATCTTCTTGTTGAAGCGAGTGAAAAGCTCGCCGGTGTGGAGCATACGGGATGTTCCAGATTGCCAATAGCGAAACCACAACTGTGGTGACGATGATGCCTACGCCGGATGTCAACCGCTCAATGATTCTCGACCTCCCTGTTCGTGCACCGGGCACAAAAACAGGGGGAGCTAGTGGCACCGGTCGGTATTCCGAACGAATAACAACGGGAGGGCGAGAAG
>JAYVFX010000961.1:0-3453 GCA_043772795.1 Deltaproteobacteria bacterium | reverse complement strand
ATGCTTTTGGCTGCCTGGCTCCATGGGGCTGGACCACCAACGGTGAGTGCCAGGCGTAGGCCGGGCAGGTTTTTGGCTTCGGCAACAGTTTTGTAATCCATTGAGCGCGTTCCTTTCGTTTTTTTTAGCGAGTGATTTGGGGTTTGAACTTCGGTAGCGTGACTTCGTCGGTTGCGTTGTCGAACCACAGTTCGACCGGTATGCCGATGCGTAGGTCGTCGGGTGATATGCCGGTGACCCAGGTGGTGAGGCGCGGACCTTTCTTGGAGCGAAGTCGTGTAGTGCAAATCCTGGAGTCCCAGGTTAGCGCAAAAATCACCAGCAGTGCCGCCACTGCCAGCGCCGCTCGGGAGAATTACCGCATCAATGGCTTCAGGTTTGATGCCGGCGTCTTCGATAGCGCCCATCGACGCCTCTAAAGCGAGTTCGAGTGCACTCTTCGTCGTACCGCGCGTATAGGCGGTTTCGCCAATCCCGACAATGCATGTTTGGTCTCGTAGATCAGTAAGTTTGGGAATGCGTATTGTCTCCTGCTCGTTCTGTCGCTTCAGATGGCCCAATCTTGCAAGATGAGATCAGGAATACGGCGAAAATCTTTGCTGTTGCGAGTCACCAGTATACCACTCACTGAGAGAACAATAGCTGCGATGCAGAGATCGTTAGTTCCTAGGCGTAGCTTCTTCGCTCACAACTGATCAAAGGTCGTCGCGGCTGTATCATTGAATGGTAACCAAGCAATTCGTTGGTAAAACAGTAGTGCCTTTTGTAATCTGGTATAGGCTTGCATTCGCGCCGCTCCGTCCTGTGCTCGGCGACAGGCGGGCAACCACCCACCAATGTCTTCTTCCATTGTGACAATTGTTGTTGCTACGGTGTCCGCCGAAGACAACGTCTGCAGATGCTGTAGGACCGACGGATGTGCCTGTTGCACAAATCCAACAGTGTCTGTGTCAAGAACATACAAACTCATGCGTCAGCCGTACGCTGTTGTTCCCGAGTGGCTGCAAGGTCAGCGAAGTGTTGGGTATGTTCCTGATCCCCCGCGAAAATGCCTGCTGCATCTATCCAAGACTGTGCGCTGCTGTGGGGTAATGTAGGTAGATTAATGTCGATGGACGCCACTGCGACCCGAGCTAAATACGACGCTGCCTCTTGTTGTGCCCCTGTGAGTGCTTCCTCTGGAGTTGTCCCTTCAGCCGAAAGTCCCGGCAGGCTGGGGATCAATGCTCGATAGAGCCCATTCTTGTTTTCTATGATGACAGTACATTTCATAGTGTTGGTCGTCCTTTTGCGCGGAGTATAGCCTTTCCGCTCTCTGTCGTTAATCCTATTCCGTCACGAGAGTTCGTCGAGCAGCGCCTTCGCCTCTTGCAAGTCTTTCGTGTCAAACCCTTCGGTGAACCAGTTATAGACTTCGGATAACAGTTTATGATTTTCGTCGAGTCTCGTACGTGAATCGTGTTGTGTGGTACGTGCTCCCTGCTCCGGGCTCCCTGCTCCTTGCTCCAAGGCTTGATGTTGCCGTAGTCGCACAAAGCTCATCGTCGCCCGCAGTTCTAGCGACTTCGCCTGTTGCTTGCGCGCAATCTCGATGGCTTTGAGAAAACACGCTTCGGCTTCGCTTTGGGAGTCGGGGGTCAGGGGTCGGGGGTCGGTAACTGACAACTGATGACTGACAACTGACGACTTTTGTAGCGTTAGCTCCCCGTACAGCCGATACAGCTCCGCTTCGTACCAGTGCTCATCATTGTTGTGAGCTACCTCTAGCGCTTCCGCGATTACGGTTAGCCCCTCTTCGACCTGTCCAGATCTCCTATATGTCTCTGCTAGGAGAGAAAGAAGATACGGCCGTCCCCCCTCTGCCCCCGTAGCTCGGTAGGCACTCAGTCCTTTACGTATCTGTACAGTCCCTTCCTCACCTCGTCCTTGTTTGGCCAACGCCCAACCCCGGAAGATAGTTCCCCACGCTACCCAATGGGTAAATCCCTGCTCAGTCGAGAGGGTTAGCGCGGCTTCTACCTGCTCTTGCACAGCTTGGTCCTCCCGGCGGTACTGATGGGTAACGGCAACAGAACTTAGAGCATAAGCCAGGCTATGGAGATCGGATAATTCCCGAGCTAGTGCTATCGCTTTATAGCTCAGCTTTAGTGCTTGGTTTGGATAGCCCAGGGAACAGAGGACCCAAGCCCCACGGGATAAGCAAACCACCCCTGTGTCCTGCCCATAGAGAAAAGCGTGGGAATGATGCTGCCGGGCGTCATAGAGAGCCATGCTCTGCTCAAAGAGTTCCCGAGTTCGAGCAAACTCTCCAAGATAGAACAAATTATTCCCCAGCGTATAATAGGCCTCCATTAGGAGCGCTGGGTCTTGGGTGCTCTGAGCTAAGCGAAGACACCGTTCGGCCAACTCCCGAGCCGTCTTATGTTCCGCTCGAGTTGTATAAAACGACCATTGCCCGCGCAGTGTAGGAAAGAGCTGAGGAGTTTCTCCTAACTGTTGTCCCAACTCTCGTGCTCTAGCGTAAACTTTCCCCACTTCCGGTGACGCGTTACCTCTGGTAGCCATCAATGGAGCACCGAGGGCCATTTGTAGGGAAAGCTCTTGTTGGGTTCGTTCGAGTGTGTTCGGCAGAGACGTGAGCAACTCCAGCCCTTTCGTCAGGTGAATGATGGCCTCGGCATTGGCCGAGCGTTGCACGGCTCGCTCGCCCGCTCGTTGCCAGTACGGAACCGCCTGTGCTCCCAGCCCTGCTTCCGTATAGTGATGAGCTACCAACTCCGGTTGGGCCTCTGTGGTTTCTGGAAACCGCACCTTGAAGACCTGAGCTATCTGCTGGTGATACTGCTGACGCTTGCTTTTTAGCAGCGATTGATACGCCGTCTCTTGTACCAATGCATGCTTGAAGAGATAGGTCGCCTGCGGTGGCAGCCCGCGCTGATAGAGCAGCTCCGCCGCGACGAGCTTGCTTAACTCTTGCTGCAGTGCTGCCTCGGTGAGCGGTGAGATCGCGCTCAACAATTCGTAGCTTAGTTCACGTCCCACCACCGCCCCTTGTTGCGCTACCTCTTTGGCGGTCCCCAGCCGATCCAGCCGGGCCATGAGTGCATCTTGTAACGTTGAGGGAATGCCGAGCGGTAGGGGCGACCGGCCAGTCGCCCCTACACCCAGGTCGGATTCCACTACCATCTTGGTCAGCTCTTCGACAAATAAGGGTACGCCATCCGTCTTACTCACAATCTGTTGTAAGACTTCCGGCGGGAGCGCTCCACCGGTGAGCTGTTCGACGATAGCACTAGTCTGCTTCCGCCCTAACCGACTCAGCACGAGGTGACTGACGTGCGAGCGGGAGGTCCAGGTAGGCGTAAACTCGGGACGGAAGGTCAATAACAGGAGCATCCGTGCCGTAGGCACTTGGTCTAGACACAACGCGAGAAATTCCAAGGTCGAGGGGTC
>JAYVFX010000960.1:0-3895 GCA_043772795.1 Deltaproteobacteria bacterium | reverse complement strand
TCACGAACCTCCGCCTACCCACCACCGTCCAAGGCGTGCTGTCTGCCCGCATGGATCGGCTATCACCCGAAGAGAAAGCCCTCCTACAAACCCTTGCGGTCATCGGACGCGAATTCTCCGCGAGCCTCTTACGCAAAGTTGTCAGCGAACGTGAGGATGACCTCTACCGGTTGTTATCGCGCTTACAAGCAGGAGAGTTTGTCTACGAACAGCCTGCGTTCCCCGAAGTCGAATACATCTTCAAGCACGCTCTCACCCAAGAAGTCGCCTACAACTCCTTACTGATCGAACGACGCAAAGTGCTACACGAACGCACAGCACAGGCAATTGAAGAGGTCTATCATTCTCGACTCGATGATCATTACAGCGAGTTAGCCTACCATTACAGTCGCAGTGGCAACATACAGAAGGCGGTGGATTATCTCCAACTTGCTGGGCAACAAGCCGTGCAGCGGTCGGCGAATGCGGAGGCAATCGCACATTTGACCACAGCTCTAGATCTGCTCAAGACATTACCCGAGTCTCCCGGACGTAATCAGCAGGAACTGACTTTGCAGATTACGTTAGGAGCCTCCTTAGCCATGACGCTAGGTTACGCTTCTCAGGAAGTTGAAAAAGCGTATAGTCGCGCCCGAGAACTAAGCCAAGCAATAGAAAGTATTCCTGAACTTTTCCCCGCAGTAATAGGTCTGTGGCGGTTTTATGTGGTTCGGGCCAAATTGCAGGAAGGTCTCGAACTCGCTGAGCAACTCATGCGTATAGCCCGAGACGTTCAGGACCCCATTCTCTTTTTAGAAGCACATGAGGCATTTGCCTGGCCTCTATTGTGGCTTGGAGAGATCAGTGCAGCTCGTGAGTATGCAGAAAAAGGGATTACTCTTTATGATCCTCTTCAGCATCAGTCTCTTACTTTGCTATATGGACAAAATCCGGGAATGGCGTGCGCCTCTGTGGCAGCCTGGACTTTGTGGGCGCTTGGCTATCCAGATCAGGCATCACAAAGGAGTCGCGAGGCTCTCGTTTTGGCGCAAGATCTCTCTCACGGTTTCAGCTCGGCTGGAGCTTTGAATTACGCTGCGATGTTCCATCAACTCCTTCGAGAAGCGCGGGCCGCACAAGCATGTACAGAATCAGCAGTGCAATTTCCTACTGGAGCAGAGTACCCCATCTGGATAGCGCTCACAAATGTTGTACAGGGTTGGGTACTCGTCGAAGAGGGACAAAGCCAGGAAGGACTGTCTCAAATTCGCCAAGGGATAGCAGTAATGCTGAATGCCGGAGGGGAAGTATCGAGGCCTTGGTTTCTTTCCGTACTAGCTGAGGGACACTTAAAAGCGGGACGGCTAGAGGAAGGGCTTGCGACGGTGGCTGAGGCACTGGATAGAGTGAAAAAAACTGGGGAGCGTTTGCACGAGGCGGAGTTGTATCGGCTTAAAGGCGAGCTGACGCTACAACAAGAAAGCAGGGAGCAAGGAGCACAGAGCAGGGAGCAGGAAGCAAAAGTAGAAACTGATCCCCGCCCCCTGAACCTTGACCCCCAAGGCGAAGCCGAAGCGTGTTTCCTGAAGGCTATTGAAGTTGCGCAAAAGCAACAAGCCAAATCCCTGGAGCTGCGCGCCACCGTCAGCATCGCACGCTTATGGCAGAGCCAGGGCAAGCAACACGAAGCTCACGAGATGTTATCCGAGATCTACAATTGGTTCACCGAAGGGTTTGATACGAAAGACTTACAGGATGCGAAGACACTGTTACAAGAATTATCGTAGGAGATCGTAATGCGTACATACAAACTCACCGCAATCATTTGGAAAGAGACGGAAGGGTATGTTTCTAAATGTCCGGAGACGGGAGTAGCCAGTTGTGGAGATTCTCCAGAGCAGGCACTTGAGAATCTTAAGGAGGCAGTTGAATTGTACCTGGAGAATGCCAAGCTCCTCGGTATGTTGACGGAGATACAGGAGGCTTTAACGACCTCTGGTAAATTCACGACCTCCTTTGAGGCGGATGTCAGATGACAAAGTTGCCGGGGGTTTCCTCTGACGAAGTAATCCAAGTGTTGCGCAAAGTAGGGTTCATTTCTGCTCCTAAACGAGGGAAAGGAAGCCACACCGCGCTCTATCGTACTGATGAATCAGGACAGAAGCGACTCGTTATCGTTCCGAAACGGAAGGATCTTCCTCGGGGCACTCTCAGTGCAATTTTGGAACAGGCCGGGATCACTCGGGAAGAGTTTCTTCGGCTTCTGTAACAAGGAGTAACGGAAAGACAAGAACGGAGAAAACTATGAACCGACAAAGCCAAATCAAGATGACCTCGGAAGAACGCAATAAATTTCTAACCGAAAAAGCGAAAACGATGATGTTGTGTACGATCGACAAAGACGGATTCCCGCATGCCGTCGCGATGGCTTACATGCTGAAAGACGACTGTGTCTACATGACTTCGTTCAAAAAGGCACAAAAAGTGGTGAACATCCGCCGTAACCCAAAAGTGGCAGTAATGGTCGAGTCGGGCATGGCCTATAACGAACTTAAAGGGGTGATGATTCGTGGCAGTTGTGAGGTGATCGACGACCCTGATGAAGTGTGGAAGATCATGCGCGAGATCCGTGGGTTTCAGGAAGGCGGAACTCCTGCTCCTGCTGGTGCCGTCGTGCAGGAGAGAGCTAAGAAACGTGCTGTCCTCAAGATCACACCGGAGAAGATCACCAGTTGGGATCACAGTAAGTTACCGCCGGATACGTACTAGGACGTAAAGCGTGAAACGTAAAACGTAACTGCCTATCGCCACTCCCTTTACATTTTATCAGCAGAACTTTAGCACCCTCTTCATAGGAAAGGAGCACTCGATGAAATTCGGCTTCATGGAAGATTTTCGCAATCCAAAAGAATGGCGACGACCGTTTCCCGAATTGTACAAAGCAATTCTCGATCAGATCGTCCGTTGTGAGGAACTCGGCTACGATAACATTTGGTTAACTGAGCATCATTTTACGGAAGACGGGTATAATCCGTCGATCCTGCCCACCGCCGCCGCTGTGGCGGCACGAACCAGCCGCATCCGTATCGGTACGTTTATCTTGTTGTTGCCGTTTCAGCATCCGGTGCGAGCCGCGGAAGATTCCATCTGTGTTGATATTATTTCTAATGGCCGTTTCGACCTTGGTGTCGGCCAAGGCTATTCGTACATGGAGTTCGATGCCTTTCGTATCAAACGCGAAGAACGTTCAGCGCGAATGCATGAAGGGGTACGATTGGTGCAACGTTTGTGGAACGAAGAGAACGTGACCTTTGATGGGAAGTTTACCCAGGTCAAAGATATGACGCTCTCACCTAGACCGGTGCAGAATCCTATGCCGATGTGGATTGGCGCGCGTGCGGAGAAGGCGACCCGTCGCGTGGCCAAAGCAGGCTGCCACCTGATGGCGACCCTCGGTCCCGACCCAGCCCCGTGGTACACCGACGAACTCAAGAAGAATGGCTACGACCCCAAGAATTTCAACATTGCACAGCTGCGCCTGGTATATACGGCGAAAACCGAAGACGAAGCCTGGGAGAACGTTGCCCCGCACCTCCACAGCATGATGGAGTTCTATGGCCACATTCTTGCTGAAGCCAATGATGCACCAGGTGATAAAGACGTGTGGACGTTCAAGCATCACAGCGAGATTCGTAACTCTGCGTTCGGTCGTGCGGCGATGGTTGGCACCCCAGATCAAGTAGCACGTAAGATCGAACAGTTCCAGAAAGAGTTCCAGTGCACGCATTTCATTATGCTGACTCAACTTCCTGGCCTTGATCCCAAGAAGGCGACGCAGTCGTTTGAAATGTTTGCCAAAGAGGTGATGCCGAGCTTTAAGAAGTAGCCAGTAGTCAGCATTCAGTAGTCAGTAGGC
>JAYVFX010000959.1:0-13104 GCA_043772795.1 Deltaproteobacteria bacterium | reverse complement strand
GTCATGAAGTCTCCTCTTGCCGGTGGAGACCAAGAACGAGCGCTTGCACAGCAATATGCGTCTTACGCTCAATCATGTGCCATCGAATGGCCAACAACTGCGGCTGCGTTGCGGCGGGTTGCACGGCAGTATGAAGAAGATGCCCGACGGGAAGATGAGGAAGCCAAAGCACGCGACTTGCGATGATGTTGTCCAAAAGCCAACAATGTAGGCACTGATCAGTCCTGTTCGCGGCAATCAGACCTCCGTCTACCGGCTCATCAACGCGTATAATATACAAAGAGTGAACAATATCTCTCGATGACTTTTACAGCAGTGGGCCTAATGCTCTTATGCTTGCCCGGCACTTTTAATCACACCCTAAAGAACGCTTGTCAGGTCGTGAATGAGGCCTCATGGCGTGCCGTCCTCTCTTTCTGTGTGAGCCGTAGAGTGGCTAGTGCCTCTCCAACTTCTCGCCCTTTTGCTTCAATCAAGTCAAGCAACTCCTCTGGAGTTCGAGTGTCCTCGTTGTTCTTGGCGTGTGGGTTGACCGCTTTGAGATCGTAGGTTTTCGCCTCAATCTCCTGACGCATCATGGTCCAACTATGTTCACTGTCCGCTCGCGTCGGCAGCAAGCGGAAGAACTCTTCAACTGTGTTGTGAAGGTTTTGGTCTTTGGGCACCGTGCCGTTCTTCCTTCTTTGCACCAAGGATTATATTCCTTCTGGCCGGTGAAATTCCGCCAAGACGGGCAAATGTAAGGTTTCTCCGTTTGCTACTCTTGCTGAAAAGAAAAGAATTTCCAGGTTCTCGATTTCCCCGGATTGCGGGTTCAACCGGGCGACCACGCCATAATCAATCTCCTCTGACTCTTGTTCAGGGTAGGGAGGAGTTTTGCCTAGGTACAGGATGTCACCCGTACGGTCATATTCCACGATCAATTGCGCTTCCATTCTATTGCTCCTTGAGCGAGTTTCCGTGGGATATATGCGGGTACTATCCAGTGGCTCTCCTGGGGCGGAGGATTAGAAACCACGGCAACAACCACAAACTTACCTCCTTTGACGTCTGTAAACCAACGGGCAAAAAGGCGGGTCGTCGGGAAACGGCTATCTCGACGAATCTCATCGGGATCCGCCACGGTCTGGGTCAGTTGGTCGAAATACTCGGGAAGAAAATCCGGATGCTTCGAGAGAATATGCTGTTGGCGTCTATCCGTCAGTTCAACCGTCCGGCCTAGGTAAGGACACGGTAACAGTTTCATCGGTCAGAGCCTTCCTGCAAACGCTTGGCGGAGGAGAGCAGAAGGAAGGTTATTGATAACACCGGATCGTTCTTCCAATTCCTTCTGCAGACACTTGGCCTGTATTATCTGTTCATTCAGAAGCGCCGCGATACGATTCTGCTCAGCGAGGGGAGGTAAAATGAGTTGAATGCTACGCAAGTCTTCCGAATTGATGGATGCCTGTCCTATCGCTCTCTTTGCAACGCGCTCGCTTTGCGCGCCGGCGAACTTCCCTGCGGCAATCTCCTTCATCCGGGCTGCCAGTGCCACACGAGCCACGCTACGGATCAAGGGATACTTTCTCCTTGTTTCGACCAAATCTGATGCGGTAGGGAACTGCTCAGTCATAGAGGTGCACATCCAGATAAATGTCGAACATACTCGGTTCCTTATTCTCTCTAATCCATCCCCCACGAATGTTCGCCTTGCACGTAAAGTTCTGAGCTATCACCCGTTCATTTTGTAGCCGTGTACGGAACGCGCTTGCGTCACTCCGTGAAAGATACCCGACTGTTTTTCCTTCTACTTCCACACGCACGGCGTTATTATCGTACCTGTTTGTGTTATCGAGAATTAATACCGCAGCGACAACGCGATTTTCGCCTTTCTCTGTTCGCGGGCCGCAAATTTTTTCAAAGGCCCGCTGGTAGTGAAAGTTACCAACGACTGGGAGCTTGAAATCTTCGCCGCCATCTAACCACACGGGCTGGTGTTGAGCAGGGGAGAGACGGTTAGTTTGCAGTGCTAAACTTGTTTCTCCTATACCGAGACGCTTTAGCCACGACCAGATTCCCATATTTTTTCTATTGCCTTACTGCTCTAACTTCTTTGACCGAGAATTCCCAGACCCCAGGCGAGGCATGGTCAGTCCTTTTTGCGTGACAGGCTGGGTTCAGCTTGCGTTCATTCCTTATTCACCGGAGGTCGTTCTCCGGCGCTTAATATTTCCGTAGCCTCATCGAGTTCGGCCAGAAGGTCAACAAGGCCCGAGAGCGCGACATAATCGCCAGACTGCTGCGATACCCAGTGTCGTGGATCGGTGGTCGGCGTGGAGTGCTTACTGGCAAGTCCCTCCCCAGTGAATACCTGTTGCTCTCTTCTTTCGCTTCCCTCCGGCAAGACGTCGCGTAAGCAGGAGATTTCTGTACTCAGGCGCTGGTAGTGTCCTCATAGAAAGTTGCAGGAAAGATTATTGGGCTGTTTCGTCTTCATATTGTCCCGGATAACGCCACGAGGGATACTTGAAGATGCGTTTACGTTGAGGGAGATCAGGTAACGGAAAAGAAGACAATTGCATATCAAGAGCCCCATCAGGCTTGTCCCACATCGTGATCCCATTGCCATGTAGGATGCCGTGGACTTGAATTCCCATGTCTTTAATTAGGCGTGTGGGTTCAAGTCCCGCCTCCGGCATCCTGAGTTTTCTATCTTGTGATCTTTTCCCGGGGCGAAAATAGACTCTTGAAACGCTTGTCAGGTCGTGAATGAGGCCTCTTGGCATACCGTCTGCTCTTTTTGTTTTATCCGTAGAGTGGCTAATGCCTCTCCCACTTCTCGCCCCTTTGCTTCAATCAAGTCAAGCAACTCCTCTGGAGTCCGAGTGTCCTGGTTGTTCTTGGCGTGTGGGTTGACCGCTTTGAGATCGTAGGTTTTCGCCTCAATCTCCTGACGCGTCATGGTCCAACTATGTTCGCTGTCCGCTCGCGTTGGCAGCAAGCGGAAGAACTCATCAAAATGGCTGCGCGTCAGCGGGCTTTTCTTGCCCACTTTGATGTCAGACAGGTCGTAGTACCAGATCTTTTCGGTGGCTTGGCCTTTGGTGAAGAACACCAGATTGGTTTTTACGCCTGCCCCTGCGTTCACAAAGGTCCCGGACGGTAGACTAAGGATGCACCACACCTCGCAATCATCCAGGAGCTTGCGCTTGGTCTGCACGAAAGCGGTTTCATTAGTGCGAAATAGTACGCCTTCGTCGAGAACAATCCCACATTTTCCCCCGGACTTGAGGCTATCAATCACGTGTTGCAAAAAGAGCACCTGTGTTGCGCCAGTTTTATAGGCAAAACGTGTCTGCGCCTCTTTCCCTTCCTTGCCGCCAAAGGGAGGATTGGTCAGCACGATGTCATACAAAGAGGGAGCATTGGTAAACAAGCCACCGTAGGTCTCCGCGCCGGTCAGGGTGTTGCCATGCCAGATATGTGGCTCGTCAACCTGATGAAGCACGAGATTTGAGAGCGCGATCGGATAGATGACGTTGTCTTTCTCTCGTCCATAGAAGGTGTGATGTTTCAACGTTTCGAGTTGATCTGGTGAGGAAATCTTCGCATTGTTTGGCCCTGCCATGTGTTCAAAAGCTTGGGCGAGAAATCCTCCGGTTCCACATGTGGGGTCGTAGATGGTCTGACCGATCTTTGGGTTGATCGCTTCGACTATGATGCGGATAATCTCACGAGGAGTGAAGAACTGTCCGCCGTCATTTCCTTTTTCTCCCATCTTCAAGAGCAGACCCTCATACACTTGGGACAAAGGAAAGACATGCGTTGTGTCAATCGTCTCATCCTTGACCTCATGTACTTTATCGAGGATGTCAAGAAAGTTGCGCTCGGTGTCGATACGGGTTCGCTCGACCCCGGACATGATCTCACTGATCACCTTCTGACGAGGGATCGCGTTCGGCTGATCGCGAAGTTTCTTCAGATAGGGAATGAGGTCGGTATTCACAAAACTGAAGAATGCTCCCAGTGTTCCGTCTTGCAACTCTTTCCGTTTCCATCCCTGCGGCTTTTCTTCCGCAGTGGCGAAGAGTGAATCATCATAGGGAGCTGCCCAGTCACACCAGCGGAACGGGGGCTCAAGCGACGGGATAAAGGAGGCTCCTACAGCTTCTGCTTCTTCAATCTCCCGTGCTTCGCGTTCATCAAGAATTCGCAGGAAGAGAATCCACGTCAATTCAGGAACGTACTGTAATGCTCCGGCGCAGTTGGAACGCCGCATGATGTTGCAAATCGACCAGATTGCTGAGTTGACAGATTGCTGCGTCGTGAGGGTTTTGCCCTTGGATGCTGTGCCGTTTGTCCTTCCTCGCGCCACGGATTATATTCCTTCTGGCCGGTGAAATTCCGCCATGACGGGCAAATGCGAAGTTTCTCCTTTTGCTACTCTTGCTGAAAAGAAGAGAATTTCCAGGTTCTCGATTTCCCCGGATTGCGGGTTCAACCGGGCGACCACGCCATAATCAACCTCCTCTGACTCTTGTTCAGGGTAAGGAGGAGTTTTGCCCAGGTACAGGATGTCACCCGTACGGTCATATTCCACGATCAATTGCGCTTCCATTCCATTGTTCCTTGGGTACTGTCCTACTTGAAAGTTGCTGCCTGCAAGTTCCTCTATTGACCAGACGTGATCTGTAATACCTGCTTCCATTGTGGGGGTCACTCTGAGCGTCTGGTGAATTCGACAGAAATTGTAGTGAGCAAAATGCACCGCAAGAGCTTTTTCTAGATTCGTCCATTTCTTAGAAAATCCATTCGTCAATCTGGTCAACCGTCTCATGGACATTCTCATAGTGAGGTTTTGCCGTTCTCTATACGACGTACTCACCTTCTCCATATCGGGATTTCCCGATATGGGAACTTTTACCGCAGAGACGAAATCACCAGGACTATAGCGACGTTCGGCTTTTCCTATTGTGTCAGATTTATACGATTTCACAAGCTGTGCACAGGTAATGCCGTCGCACTGAGGACAAGAAGGAAAGGAAGAGGAGGTTTCTATGTAGCGCCTTTCTGCAACTTTCTATTGTCATTGTACATAAGCGCTTACTCATTGTCAATATTTTCATTCACCCTTTCACCCCTAGGGTGAAAGGGTGATATTGACATACCAGAGCATCTCAGTCTATAGTTTCTAGATGGAAGTGCGGTTTGCGGATGTGAGGCTGGATAGGTTGGAGACGGATGCAAAGTATGATGCTGGGTTCTCCCAAGTCATTGTCTCTTTGTATCGTAGGCGTATGCAGCAAATTCGCTCAGCCTTGGACGAGAGAGATTTCTATCAAATAAAGTCTTTGCATTTTGAGAAATTGAAAGGAAACCGGAGCCATCAACATTCAATGCGGCTAAATGACCAATGGCGCTTAATCCTTGAATTTGAAGGTTCTGCACCAAGGAAAATCGCAGTGATTATTGCAATTGAAGACTACCATTAAGGGGGACGTGATGACAGAAAGAATGCCCGCTGAGACTTTTCCACCGGGCGAGTTTCTCAAGGAGGAGCTAGACGCAAGAGGGTGGACGCAAATGGATCTCGCGGAAATCTTGGGACGCCCGATTCAGGCAATCAATGAAATCATTGCAGGAAAGAAGGTGATTACACCCGACACAGCTAAAGAGCTTGCAGATGCCCTAGGGACCAGTGCGCAATACTGGCTTAACTTGGAAAGCTCATATCAGTTAGGCCGAGCAAAAGTGCCTGATCCAGCAGTCACTCGTCGAGCTCGACTTTATGAACTTGCCCCGATCAAAGAGATGGTGAAGCGAGGATGGGTGGAACAATCCTCATCTGTGGAGGTAACTGAGAAACAAGTGCGTCGTTTTTTCTGCATTGAAACCATCGAGGAGGAACCTGTTTTTCTTCGACATGCTGCAAGAAAATCGACATCTTACGCAAGCCTTTCTCCTGCCCAGCGGGCTTGGTTGTTTCGTGCTTTTCATCTTGCGAAAGGTGTCGAGGCGCAATCTTTTTCCGATTCTCTCTTCGAGAAAGGATTGGCTCAGTTACGACTGCTGATGGGATACGCTGAGGAGACTCGTCATATTCCCCGTGTTCTTTCTGAATCAGGGATTCGGTTTATGATCGTTGAGCCTTTGCCTCAGACAGGAATAGATGGAGTAGCTTTCTGGCTTGATGCGAAATCTCCAGTAGTTGCTCTATCGTGTCGATACGACCGGATCGACTGGTTTTGGTTCACGCTGATGCATGAATTAGCCCATGTGAAGAATAGAGACGGGCTAGCAGACAGGGGAGACGTTGATACAAATCTTGTTGGACAAGAGGCGATACGAACCGATCAAAAACCGGAATATGAGCAGGCAGCAGACAGATTTGCAGCCGAGTTTCTTGTCCCGCAGAAAAAAATCGAGAGTTTCATCGTCCGTGTTGGCCCCTTATATTCAAAACAAAAAATCAAAGGGTTTGCCTCTCTCATGCAGGTTCACCCTGGGATTGTCGTCGGACAGCTCCAGCGCCGCGATGAGATTTCCTATGCCCATAATCGTGAAATGCTTGCAAAAGTGCGGCAGATTGTTACGAGTTCGGCCCTCACTGACGGATGGGGAACTAAAATAGCAGCAAGTGTATAGGTCACAGGAGGTATTCATGACACGTTCCTACTCACAAAACATGCTGAAAATCGTTGAAGACTATCGGAAGGCAGGACAGCCGTGGCCCACAACTGCAAAACGGATCGCGGCATGGGCAATACAGAACGATCTATGGAAACCTCAGGCATCAAGGATTCTCACTTTGTGTGCTGACCTCGTCGCAAAATCAATGCGAGAAGAGTACATTATAGACCCCCAGGGGCGTAAGGTGAGAGCAAAGCATGCCGCAATGATTAAAAAGGGAGATGAACAGCTAACGATATGGGGAGATATTCGCAGCGAAGGCCGCGAGCACATGGAGATCGCATTCAAACAAAGAAGAAACCAAGTCGTTGGCGATTGTCATCAGCTAAAAACGGACGTTGATAGTTTTAACGACAATCGTAGCCCTCGAAACCCAATTCCTATGCTCTTTGACTTCACCGATGATTTAGCAGAAATCGAAGCTGTAGAAAAAAATGAGGCGGCCTAGCTTGTTTCTGTCCCCCACCGTACTCTTGCAGCCTTCTTCGCAATCTCTTTACGTCTCTTTGCTGACAGCTTGGCGGCTCTGGCCTTGCCGCCTTTCAGTCCGCCAAGCCTGCCAAGTTCGACAGCGGCAGGAAGCTTCTGCCGCTCTTCTTCTGGCGGTTTTTCAGATGTAAGGTCTTCAACGATGTCGAAGGCAAGTTCGTTGATGTCGCGGGGCTCTTTCTTCTTGCTTGACCGCTGAGGCATGAAGATATTATACAGGTTGGTTAATAAAGAGGGCAAGCAAGGTAGAGGACGGAAAGCCTCAGTAAGTAAGTACGTCGTTCACTGAAACGTAGAGTTCCTCTCCGATCGTGTCGTATCCTTCGATATGTTGATTTGGATGCTGCTTCTTTATGGAGCGATAGCCATTGCTTTCGATCGAGTCCTCACTCTGGCCCTCAAGAAATTCGCTTCGTCGATAGACTTGCAATTTCCCAAACTCTCCGAACTCGACTTCGCCTTTCTCAAGGTACAGTTCTCCATTATTGTCTGTCGTGATACGAAACTTCATCGTTTCTCCCCTTCTACTTCTCTTTCGATACCGTGTGCCCAGTCTTTAGCTATGGGAGCAACTTTTAAGTAGGGCAGTACCGTTCCTTGAGCAAGTTTCCGTGCGATATATGCGGTCATGATCTAGTGGCGATTCTTTCGTAGGGGCACGGCATGCCGGGCCCCTACAGTTCTCCGTTGAACGCTTCCTGTAGGAGCGCGGCGGGCAGCGTGTTAATGGCGGCAAGCTCATCTTCCAGTGATTTGCGTACCCGATCCACAGCCGCTAGTCGTTCGTTTAAGATTAATGAGATGCGCTTCTGCTCAACCAGTGGAGGAAGAAAAATTTCGAGAGGATTAAGCATTGCTAATTTCAGATTTGCTTGTGCCATTTGGGGAGCAATAGATTCCAGATGCTCTCGAGCCAATATCAACATGTAATAGAGAAATTCAGAGTCACTCAGATCTGTCCGTGGAGTAATTCCGACTAAGCTGTCCGGCATACAGCTATCAAATCCTAAGATGCCTACTGCTCCAATTGATGCAGCAATGCTGATTACAAGCGTACCCTTGGGGAACATCTTACTCACTGATAATCCGAGGTCATTGAGGGTACTTCGATGGTGCCGAATATACTTGTTGGCCGCTTCTACTTCCCCAATCTGAATCCAAGGATAAGGACCTCCAAAATAGCGAGGATCGTTCCGTGGCCTCGGAGTGAATTTCCCCCTCTCTAGTATAGCCACCTCTTCTAGTCGCATTCTCGGCCACTCCCGCGCTTCTGGACTATTGAACACAGCCCGAAGATACGCCGCAGGCAACGCCCTCGCGGCTTCCAACTGCGCTTCAGCCGCAGCTCGCGCCCGTTCTACGGCTGCCAGTTGTTCAGTGATGATTGCCGCGATGCGTTTTTGTTCGGAGAGAGGTGGGAGAGGGATTTCAAGAGACGCCAGAAATCCTTCCGGAACTCGTTGTTGACCAACTGCACCGGCAAAATGAGCCATTGCGGCCCGTAAAACAACAGGTTGACGCAAGAAATAATGAATCCAATCGCAGGCGATCTCTGGGTTTGGGCGTAAAACATGAAACTCCGTCGAAGCAAATCCAATCCCATCAACCGTTTCTCGAACTACAGCATGTTTGCCATTCTGCATGCATGGTGTAATTTTAGCGAAAAGAATGTCACCTGCAGTGAAGAAAGTATATCCCTTTTTCACTTCTCCGTAAGGTTTTGTTTCAGGACGCGCAACAATACCTACACGCTCGTCAATTGCAGCCATTGGTATGAAAGTTGTCGGGGCATCATCATCTCGGTCAGATGGTATTACGCGCCGGGGGTTAATCTCACATACTTCTTCTAGTCTCACCCATCGCCAAGCGATTGAGGTTGGCTTTACAGGATTGCTGTAGATACTGACTTCCGTACTCACGCTGCAAACATCCTCTCTTTCGTTTCCCGCAGTACATCAACAGGTTTCCCTACGGCCTTCAAGGCAGCCAACCCACCAGCACGAACAACTTCAGGAACCTGGAAAATCTGCGGATTCTCTAACCCATCCGTACCTGACCGCGCAAATTGTGAGGCAATTGTTTCGATCGCTCGAGCAGCCTGTTCTGGCATCAGCTCCAGCCAGTCGGCGTGTTTATAGGTAAATGCGTCGGCGCGTTCTACACGGGTTCGGGGATTCATCCCATAGCCTAGTTCTGCCAGCACGTCGTACAGATCATAGTCGTCCATATCTTCGAGAGAGCGAACGAGAAAAGCTGACCGCCCTCCGTCAGGAAGTTGTCCAAGCATTGTTTGACGTTTGGATGGCACCACCCAACGCGAGCGGAACTCCTCTGGTGTGGGTGCTTCTTCTACCAGTTTCGCGGCAAGACGTTCTTTGTATTCCTCCACCGTCACGGGCATGGCTTTCCCATCGACCTGCGTCACGATGTAGCGACCGGCATCAGTCACATGCACATCGAAGCCTGCAACCGAGATCGTGCGTTCCTGTGGCCTTTCTGGCCTATCCGGTCTGGGCTCCCTTGGTGGTTTGGGTTGCGATGGGGGAGCAGTGATGAAATTTTCGCCAAACAGCCGCGTGGCGTTGGTGTAATCGTAGACCCGGAACATCAACTTGCCGGTTGGCGGATCAAGGCGCGTGCCTCGTCCGACCATCTGATAGAAAGCAATAGGCGAACGCACGTACTTGAAAAAGACGATGTTGGTTACGCGTGGTACGTCCACACCAGTAGTGAGAAGGTCTACTGTTGTGGCAATGAAATACGACCGAGAAGCGCCGCGCAAATCAGCCAGATAGTCATTACCTGAACTCGCTGCCGTACACTTGAAGGCATAGAACTCGACTGGTTTCTTTCCCTGTTTGGTGCACCACGCGGCATAGAGGTTGTTCATGGCAATGGCGACAGCGTCGGCGTGTAGGTCGCGGGCACAAAAGATGATGGTTTTCTGCTCTGGACCACCAGTGGTAAGCAGATGGTCGAAGAGGTCTCGTGTCATTGCTGAGACACGGTCCGGTAAGAGCAACTGAGCCTCGAAGCTTGACGCTGCATAATGTGGCCGGGCAAATATCGCATCAAGTCGCTCACCCGTACGAGCATCGATCACCTCCTTGCCCGACAGGTCTCCCTGCTCAATGCCACTTTCTCGCTCACTGTGCGGCTTATCATCCAAGAAAATATCGCGCCGGATAATCTCACAAGCTGCCAGGTAGCCGTCTTCAATCCCTTGGCTCATGTCGTATTCGTAGACCGGCTCGCCAAAGTACCGGAGGTTATCTGCTGAGATTTGCAAATCTGCTCGGGCTTCCGGTGTGTCGTCCGAGATGTCTAACTGCCGAGGCGTCGCCGTCAGACCAATTTGCACAGCATCCAGATTGCGGGTGAGCACCTGTGACCATTTGCCCCAGGCTGACCGGTGGCACTCATCAATGATGATATGGCTGAAGTAGTTCTCTGGATAATGCTTGATGAGAAAAGATGCCTCAGCCTCGTCAGTATCAACGTCAAGTGTTTGGTAGGTGGCGATGAGGATACGCGCATTCTTTTGTGGATTACCTGAAGACACGGTTGCTGCGTTCGTACCGAAGACATTCTGAAACGCTCCGGCTCCCTGACTGCGTAGCTCATCGCGGTCACACACGAACAAGGCGCGGCGGAGTTGTCCGGCGTCGGCGATACGCTTCAGCAGGTGGACGGCGATAAAAGTCTTTCCTGCCCCTGTGGCAAGCGAGAGCAGCGCACGCTTTAGGATTTCCGCTTTGTCGCACTGCGCTATCTTTTCTAGCACGGCCCGAATAGCCGCATCTTGATAATAACGGCGGGTGGCTTCTCCTCCAGTGTAACGGACCAAAAGCGGACGGGCCGCATTGTCAGCTAAACGAAAGCCCATCTGTCCTTCGTATCGATTGCGCAGGTCTTCCGGGGTTGGAAATTCTCGCAACGGACGTGGAGCACTTGTCAGACCACTGGCACGGTCGAACTCGACAAACAAGTGACCATTACTCGAAAAGACAAAGGGTACGTTGAGACGTTTACATGTCGCGTAGGCTTTGGCTTGCTCAAGTCCGTGAGTTGGCGGGAGATCTTCGGCTTTCGCTTCGATAATCGCGACAGCTACTGGTTGGCTATCTGAGGTCACTTTAATCCGGAGAGCATAATCAACTCGGCCTCGCGCGCTTTTCCGAGGGTTACCGTCGATAATCTGAATCGTTCCGGCTGTTTCCTCTCGACGAATGAGGTCTTCTGTCCAGCCTCGGGAGTGCAAGGTGGGATCAATCAGCTTTGCCCGCGTGTCCGATTCATTGAGCCCCATCGTTCCCCCACTTTTTACCTGAATAGAAACAGCACAAGAAAATACTACTGCGAAAGCCCAAGGACGTGCAACTTCAAAGACCGAAAATAAAAAGGGCAGCCACACTGGGCTGCCCCTACAAGGTCAGACTCGTTGTTGAGACTCTATGCCGCCTTGGCTGCTGGGGCAGGCATAGTCAGCGACTTTGGTTCGACGAGTGGGTCAACTTTCCATTTCTTCAACTCAGGCAGGACGTGCTTAGCAAAGCAACGCATGCTACGTTCGCATTCCTCGAACGGCATCCCTGCGTAGCTGAAGTTGCACATGATGCCGTTCATGTCGATGGTGTCTTTAATGAACGACAGCTTCTCCAGCACCTGATCCGGGGTGCCATACGGCATGAGCTTAGCGAAGTCTCGGGCAGCGCCATCCGTGCCATGCCGCGCGATATACTTGCCAACACCACTGTAGAATTCATAGCTCTTGTGCGAGCCAAACTTCTCTGAGGTCATTTCGTAATGCTTCATCGCCGTGTGGTAGTACGCACTAATCCAGTGCGTAGCGCGTTCTTCCGCGCGCGCCTTGTCTTCATCCACGTAGAAGAAACCGCCACACAGGGGTTTTGGTGGTGGTTGCGTACCGTTCACTTCGCGCCACACTTTGTGATAGACTTCGAAATCTTGTTTCACTACGTCCCAGGGCTTCTGCGGGATCACTAACAGTCCGACTCCCAGCTTCGCCATAATGGGCATCGACTCAGGAGATACGGCGGCGGCATAGGTGCGACCCTTGAACGAGCGAGCAGGGTAGGGGCGAATATCACGGCGCGGTTGGTTGATCCTTGCACCGCCTTCCATGTAGCCTTTTTCCAGCGCGTTCAGAACTAACTCTGCATACTCGACAAAATCATTGCGTCCTTGGTTTTGGTCGAGTCGAAATCCTTCATATTCGACCCGGGCCAAGCCACGGCCAATGCCGAGAATGAAACGGCCATTTGAGACATGATCGAGCAAGGAAATCTGTTCGGCAACACGGATCGGGTCGTGCCAAGGGAGGACAACGACCATCGAACCTAATTTTACGTTTTTGGTTTTTCCCGCCATGTACGACAGGAATTGCAACGGGTCAGGACACATGGTGTAGTCGGTGAAGTGATGCTCGATTGACCATACAGAGTCAAAACCTAACGGCTCAGCAAGCTCAGCCAGCCGTACCTCGCCCTGGTACACTTCTGCGTCAGAAAGCGCGTTATTAGGGTTCTGAAAAGCAGCTCCGTAACCAACATGCATAGCAAATTCTCCTTCTCTATTCTCTAGGATAGTAGCTCAGGCTATAGCATCGATTGGATGTTGAGGAAACAGTTGTGCTAGGGCAGGTGCAGCAAAAAAAGAGAGGCGGCTCTACGCCGCCCCTCCGTCTTGCATGATCCTGGACAACCGTTGCAATCGTTATGCGTTCTCGGTTTTCCGTCCGAGCGCTTCGTCCACCATGTGGGCTGGCATTGGGGAGTAGTGGTCGAATTCCATCGTGTAGGTTGCTCGACCCTGCGTCAGCGAGCGAATGACTGTGGCGTAGCCGAACATCATTGAGAGCGGTACGTGTGCCGCAATCGTGCGGATGCCGGTGCCACGTTCTCCCAGCTCAGTCACTTTGCC
>JAYVFX010000958.1:0-3368 GCA_043772795.1 Deltaproteobacteria bacterium | reverse complement strand
CGACATGGTTGAAGGAGCAAGAGCCGGAGGTCCGGAAAATTCCTAACCGTTGCGGGACGACTGCTTATGTATGTCCTTAAGGAGCGGGTGGTTCATGCCTAAAGATAATACTCGGGATTACTGACGGAAGCCGATTGCACACTGATGTGGACGGACAGAAAGCCAAATTGGAGGAACAAAAAATGGCAGTCCCTAGTGAGCCAACAACGGCGGCGAATCCAGAAGGGATATTTTTTCGTAACTTTCTGTTACCCCCGAAGACTCTTCGGTGGGGAGGTCCCCGCTACCATGATGATGAAGTGTATCTCCGCTCAGGGGAAGCCAATGCGCGCCTCCTGAATCAATCGTGCGGGCTCTCGAAGGAAAGTCACGTACTTGATATTGGCTGTGGGCCTGGCCGGCTGCTGACTGGTATTCTCTCCGCGTATGGAGGGGTCGCCGAATACGTAGGTCTTGACGTTCACAAACCCGCAATCGACTGGGCCTCTGCTTATCTTGGGGATGTTGATAAAAATATTTCCTTTATTCGGGTCGATGTCCGGAATGAACGCTACAATCCCAAAGGCAGAAACCCCGATGGAGTAACGTCACTTCCTCTTCCTTCCGATCGCTTCGATGTGGTCGCCTTATTTTCTGTCTTCTCACATATGCGACTATCCGGTATTCAAGCGTATCTGCAAGAAATTCGGAGAGTCTTGGTTCCCGCTGGAAAGGTGTTTCTGAGCGCTTTTACCGAGTATGGAGTACCAGACGAGGAGGAAAATCCCGAGAGCTATCATCGCCAGTGGTCAGGGCCTTTACATTGTGTACGGTTGAGCCGTCATACATTCGAGGACATCGTTTATAGCTGTGGCCTCGTTGTTGATTATTTCCGCTATCGTCACACGAATGACGGACAGTCTACCTTTGTGCTCTCACGAGCAGATCAACCCGCATTCCAGGCTCGTGTCGTCAAAGGTTGAGGTCCCCACATGGGCCACTGTGGGTCCTAAGAGCAAGGGGCGACCACCAGCACTTGTTCTGGGGCTGTTCGGTGTAGTGCTGATCGCCGCGCTGTATGTGCGGTGGCCTCATGTGCCTGAGCGCTATCTGTGGCTTGATGAATCCTGGAGGGCTGAGCTGATCTTTACGACGGCCTCACCGCAGGCAGCTATAGAGTATGCTGCCAAAGAACGTTTGATCATACAGCTTCCTGAGTGGGTACTGGGAAAGGTTGGCCTGAGCCTCTTTGGCAAGAGTGCCTTGGCCTTTCGCATTTGGCCGCTGCTCTTCGCCATGATCGGGTTAGTGGGAGTGTTCTTGTTTGTCTCGACCGTTGCTTCCCCATCTGCCGCTCTCCTTGCAACCTTCTTGATTGGGTGCGGACAAGGCTTCATACAGCACTCGCGCGAATTTAAGCCCTACGCCCTTGATTTCGCACTGACAGTCTGGACGTTCTACGCTCTTGTTCGAGTACCTTATGGAAAGCAGAAGCGGAACAACGTCTTTCTCTGTGTCCTCTTGCATCTTTTTGCTCTCTCTTCGTTGGTGTTTACTTTTGTCTTCCCTGCCGTTGTCCTTGAACGGATCTCCCGTAGGAGGTGTCCTTCGCGTTTCGAGTGGTTCACTTTCATCTCACCGCCTGTGGTGTTTCTTCTTCTCTTCGTACTGTTTCTCAGCCCGCAACAGCTGACGGAGCTGCATAATTCTTGGCAACACTATTATGCCAATAGCCTTGCCAATCTTCAGTTTCTCGCCCTCGCACTACCGAAGTCTCTCTCCCTCTTTATCCCTGGATGGATTGGGGCATTCTTGTCTTTTTTTGTTTTTTTTCCCCTGCTGGCGATCTGGAATCGTGATCGTCTAGGGCTCCTGCTGCTGACTCCCTTTTTTGTTCAGCTCATCATGTCGATTCTTGGTCGTTACCCTATGTTCGAACGACCGTCCTATTATCTTTATGGTCTCATGGTGATTGCTTTCGCCTTGGTTGTGAGCGCCGGCATTCGGTGGCTAGTAAGGCATTGGCCCCCGTATCAAGACCGTAGCGAAACTGGTGTTATACTTGCCCTCATCGGCTCCCTGTTATTGACCGGGAGCGTTAGTCAGCATGCCTCCCGAGGAATGCAGTGGCCCTCACGGCAAGGGCGGGAAGTCTTTGAGATCTTAGCGCAGGAATTTCGGCCCGGAGATCATCTACGGCTTGGATACGGGGCGTATTTTACTTTTCTTTTCTACAAAGATCTCGCTTTTTCATCAAACCCAGCACTACTAGCTCAGAAACTGCAAAGAAACGACGCTCTTAACGATCGAAGCAGTGCAGACCTCTGTGCGAGTCTGAAGGAGAGAAGTGCAGATATAACTGTTGGGGATCGGGTCTTATTTGTTAGCACCCACGTCGGCAATGCCCATAAGCATTATCGTGAGGTGCTGCCGAGGATTGGCAAGATGTCAATTCTTGTCGGAGAATTGCAGCAGAGCCTCATCTTGCTTGAAGTGACGAAACCACCGCAAACGCTCCTCTGTTCATAAACCATAGTCACAACGAGAGAGTGGTGATGGCCGCGGATGAACACCGCAAAACCCAAATGCATGCAACTGCGTCATCCCGAAACTGTGGGATGGCCTTTCTTGCCACACGTGCTCAGTGCAGAGGCGCTCGAAGGTCTTTCCTGATTATTTCCCACTCTGCTCGTCGGTGTTCCCATGCAACGGCGTCCGCCATTCCCAAGGAAGTCGGAATTTTGTCTTGAATCCGGACTCCAACAAAAACTTGACACTCGGCACCTCGATAGAGTATAGCAAGCCTGCTTGTGAGGCTGGTGTTCCACAAGATGTGAAAACTTAACTTTATTGAGGAGGTCCACTGAGAATGGAAAACCGAATACATGAAAGAACGATCCTTCGGCTCTGCGGTTTTGGCTTCACGCCATTCTTGCTGTTCGTTGGTCTAGCGATGATGCCGCGAGAGGTGGAGGCCAAGCCCACTCGCTCCACCAACATCGCCCTTAACGCGACGGATACGGTGCTCGTCGTTGCCAATCTTGAAGCGAACAGTGCGACTATTTTCAACGTGTCCGGCAGCAGTTTAATAAAACGCGCTGAGGTGCCGGTGGGGATCGAGCCCCGTTGCGTAGCGATCCATTCGGTACGCAACGAGGCGTTCGTCACCAACTCGGGGAGTGGTACTGTCTCGGTCATTTCCTTAAGTACCGACAAGGTAGTTGCGACGATCCCTGCGGGGGCCGAGCCGCGGGCTTGTGCCCTGACCCCTGATAACAACATATTCTATGTTGCCAATTACTCCTCGGCTACTGTCCGTGCCATTAATCCCGCCACACGCAGTATCACTGCTGCCATCGGAGTCGGTCCTCGCCCAGGAGCGATTGCCA
>JAYVFX010000957.1:0-5067 GCA_043772795.1 Deltaproteobacteria bacterium | reverse complement strand
CATGCAACCTGATGAAGCACCCGACTACCAACACTAACACGATCGATAGACGATATCTGTGTTTCATAGACATCACGATCTCACTGCCAGTTCCCAATCAAAATAAATGGTGCCCAGTAGTACGGATGTGCATACGGCGCTGCAGGATCTTTCACAAACTGTGGAGTAGCGGTGCTGTGCTCGTCTCCGTTCGGAGCGTCATGGGAGACCTGCACCACGCCGCGTTGTTGTGCTGTGTCACTCTGTGTAATCTTCCCTCGTAACAATACCAATTGCGCTTGGCGTAACGCTTCGGCCTTGGTCATTCCCTTCTTGCTCTCTCGTATACGGTAGAACGTCTGCATCAACTCCTTGGTGCTCACATCCGCCACCGGCCATAAACTGGCGATCACCGCCTTCGCACCTTGCTTCTGTGCCATCACCCCAAAGCTTTCCACTTCCTTTCCGTCCGCCTCCGTACCCCCACCAAACGCAGTGTTACATGCGGATAGCGCTAACAACTCGACACCTTCAAAGACGTTGGGCAACGTATTGAGCCGGGCGAGTGAGAGAGAATTCCCATCCCCCAACAGTAAGAACGAGGCAGTATCATTGCCTGGGGTCAGCTTAAAGTGACTGGCCAGATGCACCGCACCATAGTGTTGTCGTAACGCTGACCGCATGCTTGCCTCGGTAAAGTCGCTATCCATCTTGACCGCGCCCCATAACACCCCCTCGGCGTCTCCCTTCGATTCGCGAATGATGCCATGCAGTTCTAGCCCCACGGCAGGCAACGCGGCAAAATCTCCGTGAGGCAAGGTCACGCCAAGGCCAAGCCCTGTCCACTGTCGTTGCGGCAGGTCTTTGAGGCGGGTTTGGCTTGCTGGGGTAACCATCACATTGCGATAGCGCTCTACGAGATACCGCTTCCCGTCATGCAGGGCGGCGATTGGCACGTACCGTAACACGCCGTCCAACGTCCACATCAAGGTCTGTGCTTGTGCCAGTTCCAGGTCACGTGCCACAGGGCCTATCAGGATGTGATACAGTTCTTGCGCCAGTGGCCGCGGGTCACGTTGGGGTTGTTGTAATACTTCCCGAAACGCGTGCACCTTGCGGTTAAGGTCAGCAGCAGTAATCGAGTATTCACGGGCAACCCGAGTATCGGCAGTGATCAGGAGAACCCGATACGTCTGCGCGCTGACTAAGGTGTACAGCGCTACTACTCCCGGTCCGAGTTCGTGAAGATCAGACATCAATCCTTGGGTTTTCTCCGGAAGATCGGCGATCTCCTTCGTCGTCTCGGGTGTCTTGTCAAACTCTGTCGCGAGCTGGCTGAGAAAATGATCGAACGCCTGCTTGGCCACCCCTAAGTCGTCTTCTAATTGCGTTAGTTGTTGAACTTCGGCTGGACTAGGGTTCTCTTTCTCTCGCAAGGCTCGCCATTCTACCCCAATAGCAGTCACGCGGTCGGCAATTTCACGGTAACGACGCGCCCAGTCAGTTTCGGTTGATGTCAACGTCGCTGACCCTTTCATTCCGTCTGCCACTTTGGCATCGCGGCGGACGAAGTCGAGATATTCCTCTGCTTTCAGCAAATTGAGGACTTGCTCAGCTTCAGGCAACCGTCCTTCACTGATCAGCAGGTCGGCCAATACCCGGTATGTGATCTCCTCGGAGTGCACATAGTTCTGTTGCAACTCCGTCGAGAGCCCACGGATATTGCTTCGGATACGTTGGTAGATGTTCACTGCCTGTTTTCCGTAGAAGATCGCTAGGGCAGAGTTCCCACGTTTCTGCCACGCCGCCATGAGATTGCTCAGGAGTGTCCCTTCGCGCGTAGGGTTTTTCACCTCACGCGCGATAGTGAGGGAGGACTCCTCATACGCAATCGCTTGGGCGTATTGTCCCACAGAGAAATAAGCCGAGCCCAGATTGCTGAGGACATTGCTTTCGCCATCACGATTTTTGATCTCGCGCATGATCGCTCGTGCTTGCTCAAGATACGTCTTCCCTCGCTCCTGCTCACCCAGGTCAACGTAGACCATAGCAAGGTTATCAAGGATTGTGCCTTCATTCGCTTGGTTCTTAACCTCGCGAGCCAGCGCCAAGGCTTGTTCGTAGTATGCGACCGCCTTCTCGTGCTGCCCCTGTTGCTGCGAAACGATCCCTAAATTGTTCAGTATCCTTCCTTCCCCGCTTCGATCCTTCACCTCGCGGGCAATGGCTAACCCTTGTTCGAAGTATGCAGCAGCTTGCTGATGCTGCCCCAGGCTAAAATACGCGCCGCCGAGATTCGTAAGCACGGTTCCTTCACCAACCCGGTCCTTTACTTCACGCCTAATAACAAGTGATTGTTCAAAATACCCGATCGCTTTCTCATATTGTCCTAAGGCTCCATAAGCGAGGCCCAGGTTATTCAGCGCCCGTCCCTCACCAAAGCGGTGCTTCACCTCGCGCAGCATCGCTAAGGCTAACTCCCAGTACTCAGTCGCTTTCTCGTAGCGGATCATGCCGTTGTAGGCGCTGCCCAGGTTACCGAGCGCATGGGCTTCCGCCTCTCGATCCTTGACCTTGTGCGTGAGCGCTAGAGCCGGCTCCAGGTAAGTGATGGCGCGCTCATACTGGCTGAGTTCAATAGCCACATCGCCCAAACTGACCAGCGTACGTCCTTCGCCGGTACGGTCTTGGGTTTCGCGATCGATCACCAGCGCCTGTTCGTAGTACGTCAGCGCCTGTTCATAATGACCCAAGCCACGATGGGCCAGTCCAAGATTATTGAGCGCTGCGCTTTCAAGTTCGCGGTCTTTCGTCTCACGAGCTATGGTAAGCGCCAACTCTTGGTTGGTGATTGCCTTCTCGTATTGACTGACTTGGAAGTACGCTAGACCGAGCTTGGTCAGAGACCGCCCTTCATCGTTACGATTCTTCACCTCACGTGCAATGGCAAGTGACGACTGGAAATACTCAATGGCTTTGTCAGCTTGACTCAAACTCAAATAGGCGTTCCCGAGATTGCCAAGTATGACGCCTTCTCCTGACCGGTTCTTCACCTCACGTGTCATGGAGAGCGCCTGCTCGTAATACTCCTTGGCTCGATCGTTCAGACTGAGGGAATGATACGCATTGCCCAGATTGCCAAGGCAAGCACTCGCGGTCTCCCGATCATGAACCTCGCGGCTGATTACGAGCGCCTGTTCAAGAACGCGAATCGCTTGTTCATAGTGGCTCAGACTCCGATGCAGCATGCCTAAGCCATTAAGTGCTCGCGCTTCTCCTCGTCGATCCAATATCGCACGACTGAGCCCAAGCGCCTGCTCAAGATATCGTAACGCCACGTCGTGTTGATTCAATATCTGTGCTGCCGCTCCCAGATTCCGCAGGGTTTCAGCTTCGTCCTCTTTCTGCTGCCCCTCTTGAGCAATACGCAAGGCTTGCTCAAAATATGAGCGTCCCTGCTCGTAGCGGCTGAGTTCTAGGGAGACTTCTCCCAGGTTGTCCAGGGCCTTTCCTTCGCCGCGGCGGTCGCCTAGGTTCCGCATGATCGTGAGCGCTTGTTCCAGATACTCATTCGCCTTCAGATACAGACTTAATTCACAATGAACCTTTCCGATGAGGTTGAGGGTTGTTGCTTCCCCACGACGATCGCCAATCTGCCGTTGTAGGGTCAAGGCTTGCTCATAGTATTCACGAGCTGTGTCGTACTGAGCGAGATCGTCATACACTTCACCGAGAGCCATCAGTGTCGCAGCTGCCTCTTTGGGGCGTTCCTTACGGTTGAGGTCAATCGCCGCTTGGTAATGTGGGATAGCATCTTGGTAGGCATAGCGTTTCCTGAGGCTGTCGCCCCATGCGTAGTGAAGATCCGCAAGAGCATGAAAGATGTGTTGTGTGTCATCGCTGGTGAGGTCAGTTTGGTTAAGCACTGCCTCAAGAAGGGCTTGGGCTGCCGCGAACTCACCAGAAGCTTGTCTTGCCTGCGCTTGAGTGATCCTCTCGCTCACGGCAGTGGTGGAGGCAACAGAGGTCGGACTGTGTATGAGGTACAACAAAAGAACAAACAAAAACTCGGAGGCTCGTGTTCTTCCTTTGAGGTGTCCATGCACTGTCACTGAGAGGTCTCCTTTTCGTGCATACAGTACACGAACGGCTCTAAGAAAAGGAGGAACTGAGTACAAATTGTTTTGCAGAGAAGTGGAGGATCCCTTGAAGGACAAGAGGGAAGGAATTATTGTACACGGGTTGCGAGAAACATCGGCAGCACAGACGCCAGCTCCTGAAACAGTTCTCCGTAATTCCGATACGAGAGGTACATCATGTTAGAAAAGTCGCTCGGCCACACCTCTCGCTTATAATGACAAAAGATAAAAGGACGCTGCAGCGCAAATGCCATCCCCGCTTCAATGTACACATTTGGTTTGGCTGGAGAAGTCGTTTCCCTATTGTCAAACAAGCAAAAATCACTCGTCCGAATCTTTTCGCGTAGGTCATCGATAATATTGATGGCCGCGCCGTCAAAACCGGAGTATTCCTCTGCTACACCGAACACGCTAAACAACTCGCGCAGGTTCCACCGGAAGCTTGCTTCGATTGGCTGGGTGAAACGGTGCCCGACAAGACACCGGAGTGATCGCCTTGGTGGACGGGGGTCACTAGGAGTCACCATTTGCATCACAAAGAGACTGGATTGTTGAGTACCAATTTCCTTAATCGAGAGGCGCACGATCTTGAGCGGGGAGTCTGGAATCAGAACCTCTTTTCGGGAACCATAGAGACCCTTGACCAGATAGTCCATGAGGCCACGGTCGCGGAACATCTCCTTGAGGTCGTTAAAGGCGGGGCGATCGATTTGCTGAGTACGGTACAACGTGTCCAAAACGAGGGAAAGACGCTGTTGGACGAGTGTACGTCTTGCGCTTTGCGGCATTGCGCGAGGCTAGTGAAGGTAAGGAAGAAACACTTCAGCGAACTTCCGTAGACGTTTCACATTCTCTTTACGAGCGGTAATGCCAGTTTCTTCATCAAGAACGACCACACCGTTTCTATGCTGGGGGGTCGCTCCTATTTTTTCTCGTGCGACGATAGGCC
>JAYVFX010000956.1:0-2020 GCA_043772795.1 Deltaproteobacteria bacterium | reverse complement strand
GTTGCGGCAATCGTCTGATAGCCTTGGTCTTCGAGTTCTTGCTCCAAATAATCAATGTTATTGGGCTCATCATCGACGATGAGGATCGTAGCGGTTGGATGTATGGCCATGACTTATCTCCCTCCACCAGTTGCTGAGCATGTGTTTGTTGCACATCTCAGCAAGCAATCTGCATTGGTGCGTCATCTCGGCCGCCGTGCCGGAGTCTCTCTTGTGCCAGCTCTGAGGTTGGCATGGACCCGATCTAAGGTGCTGTTCAGCGTGCGAGGTGATCTTCTCCAAGAATTATCAAAGCAAAGTTTCGGTTATCTCCCGTGTGCCTCACTCTGACTGCTCGCCCCCAACGAGCATTCTGTTGATGTTGTCCTCTTTACGAAAAGGTGAGCGTTGATGTCAAGAGTTAGTAGTAGTGCCGGTTCGTCTGAGGAATACTCCTAGTTATGAGCGCTGAGGGATAACGCTGAGTTGTTGCAGGAGACCCAGCGCATCCCAGTTGATCCACGCTTCTTGAAGCTTGCCGTTGGCGATATGACACGTCACGGTACCGGTGGTAGTCGCCTGTTTCCGGGTTGGTGCGATACCCAGTATCTCTCCCAAGTGCGTGCCGTGGGCCGTCCAGCGCCACACTATGGTATCGTTCTCGGCAATCACTTCTTCGACGGTGTACTGCAGATCAGGAAACGCGTTGCGATACATTGCGTTGCGTTGCTTGACGCCGTCGGGGCCGTGGATGTCTGCTCCGGTCGGATCGTGACCGATGAAACCTGGGGCGATCAGCTCGTCGTTGAGTGGTGCGTTCCCTTTGTTTAATACCTCTTCGATATAACGACGGACCAGAGTTTTATTGGTAGCTGACATATGAGTATCTCCTTTCCTGTTGTTCAGGTTACTTCGCCATGTTTGACCGCAGGCGGCGTAATGTGGCTAAGGCGAGCTTTTCTGCCTTTCGAGAATCAGAGACCGGATTGATGGGAGTGAGGAATGACACCCCGGTCGTCCATGCGTGCAGCCATGCATGCAAAGCCGGTTTGTTAACTATGACGCTCTTATTTACGTGTCTCATCTGATTAGGAAGTAACATTATTTCTATCCTTTCTTGCGGGTTCGCTTATCAGTCCTCGCAGGATGAAGGAGAACATACGCCGATACAGAGCGAAAAGTCCTGAACTAATTCTGAGGCGATTCTGAGGATATTTTGAGATTGTTCTCAGAGCAGACTTCGCTTTTTCTCTTGCACTTCCTCGTTCTGTGTGAAAGAGAATAAGGCCGAGAGGGGAAGAAATCCTGGGGAAGAGATAAGCTCTTTCTAAAGGGTTTCTAAACACGGTATGGAGAAACTAAGAGTGATAAATTCTCAAGCGGACGTTGTGCCCTTGCGTTTGGATGAAGAGAACGAAGAGTTGTGGCAGGGGGAAGAACGCCTCCGCCTCAGTCGCAAACCCTTCGCGATGTTACGTCTCTTGATGGAGCGCCGTCCCAAGTGGGTTTCCAAAGACGACTTCTATAACGAGATCTGGAAGCCAAAAGACGAAGACGTCATGGACTGGACGTTCACGACCTATGTGTACGAGATTCGCAAAGCGTTAGGAGATGAAAAAAACCCGCATCGCTATATCGAAACTGGAACGAATAAAGGGTATCGATTTATTGGATCATTCACTGATAGTGATCAACCGAGTCAAAGTCTAGAGGCGAAAATTGAAGAGCCTCCTTCTTCTTCCCAACACCTACAATTTAAGCTCGACCCCACTCCTCAGCCGCCGCTTCCGTATGTGGTCGGACGGGAGGCCGAGCTGCAGCGCCTACACAGATGGTTAGATTTAGCGCTGACGGGAGAACGGCAAATGGTGTTCGTCACCGGAGAGCCTGGGATTGGCAAGACTACCCTTGTCCGTACCTTTCTGCGAGAGGTTGCCAGTAGTGGAACTGCGGTGATTGGGCGCGGTCAGTGTATCGAGCACTACGGGCCAGGCGAGGCGTATCTTCCGGTCCTTGAAGCGATTGGGCGGTTGGGTCGTAA
>JAYVFX010000955.1:0-2628 GCA_043772795.1 Deltaproteobacteria bacterium | reverse complement strand
ACAATATCGAGTCAATAGGCAAGTCGGATACGTGGGGAATGAACTTAGACAGACGGTCACGATTCCAACGTTCAGTGCACCGGTGGCGTATGAAACGTTTTATGATTCGGCGGGACGAATAGTTCGCGTCGCGGATGCCGATACCGTGTATTGGCAAGGCCTTAGTTCTACTTCAACAGGAGTGTACGACCCCCAAGGACGGACTTTACATATCGCGAAAGACAACGGTCTTGTTTCAATTGATCATGAGTATTCCTCGTATGGGCAGCTAAATAAGTACGCAATCAATATTAATAAAACTTTAGTATATGGATTTGACAGTATTCAATACGAAGGGACGAAACTCACTGGGTACGTGACATTGCCGGCCGGTGTGAAATACCGATTCACATATGATAGAGACGGTAGGCTTCTCACTCGCAAAATAATTAAGAATGACCAGCAATGGAAGGAAGATACATTCAGTCATTTCCTGACGAAAGACTTTGATGGCAGCATTACTGTCGCGCCAAGCCTGGGGAATCTGGAACACGTCATTAGTACGTCGGATCAACATGATCCGATGGATGAACTGTATAAATATGAGGATGGCAAGAGTGATGACTTCGTATCCTCGATTCTCAGACAGCAGGGCGCTATCTCCAAGAATCAACGTGTGTTTTATGGTCATAATGATGATCCCGGCGATGATCGCGGCTTGGTGCGGGGCCTGGAGGGCGAGAGCAGTTTTACTTATGATATAGGTGGCAGGCTAGCATCTATACATACAGATTCCCAATTCGAGTCGTTATTCTTCGACGCGATGAGTAATTTATCAGAGCGGACCATTTTGACAGATGGGAAGACGACACATCTTTATTATGCGGGACCCTATGCAACCGTTAGTGAGAATCAACAACTGGCGGCCACAGGAGTTCATGTGCGCCTAGCAGGAATGAGAATTGGAACGGTCACAGGGGCCGGGATCTTGTATTATTATCGTGACCAACGAGGGTCTACCGTTTTAACAAGTCTCGATGGTGGTCGGCGCGGCAAGCTTTATAATTACACCCCATACGGTCAAGTGGAATCAGTCGAAACATTCAACTCCTCTTCTGATTCAGAGCTAGGTTACATTGGGGCCCGCACTTTGACTGCGGGAGTGCTTCATTTAAACGCGCGTGCCTATCATCCTGGCTTGAAGCGGTTCCTGCAGCCCGATGTCGTCGATAAATTCCCGTATACGTATACGGCCGGGGATCCCATAAATAGAAGCGATCCAAATGGGTACATATGGGGCATGCCTGAAAGAGATGCAGAGATTGCTAGAAGGGTAGCAGAGAATTGCTATCGAAGCGCTTTCTGTGGAGACACATCATGGGGTAGTAAGGGCGGTCCCTTGGCTGGGTGGGATGAGATACGTGTGGATCCTGGGACAGGCGACCGGACATTTGGCCTACAACCTCCGGTCTTGGGGGATTGGACGGCCAATCAATCGGCTCTTCTGGCACAAGCGTCCTCCGTTCCACAGGATGAGGGACCATCTGAGGAACAGGCTACAGACGCTGCAGACAAACGTACCTACATTACTGTCTGCTGCCCTTCGTCTGAGTCTGATACGAGTCCTACGACAGGAGGAGAGCGAGAGCAACCTAAAAAAGGATATGATTACTCATGGTTGATCGGTAGGGTTGCAGATGGGATAACTTCTCAATGGGCGATGGGAACACTGCAAGAAAACCCGAATAAGTTTTTTCCATTTCCGATAATCCCGCTTTCTGGTTCAAGGCAAATAGTTAGGGGTGGATTGTATGACTTACGGATATTTCACCCTATACCCAAAAGCAACCTCGTTAGAGTTACAGCAGTCACGCCGACCTCTTTCACTTTTACAACGGAGCCGGGCAATTTTAGAGGTGCAGGACAAACAATAACTTTTACCACTTTTGAAAAAGACGGGGGCGTCTATTTACAGCAACGCGCCACCAGCGAGGACCGCTTCATTATAGATGCTATCTACGACTTTGGCTCGCTGGCTACATGGCGTAGACAAGCACATAATTTGGGAAGTGCACTTTACCGGGCACCTACAATTAAGTCAGCGTACTAAGTTTGACCACTTTAAGTATTTATCCGTGCTGATTCCGCTACATCAAGCAAACGATCAGAACTTGGGGTTTTTTATGCTGCGTTCGAACGCTTGCATGACAAAATACTCTTTGAATTTGCTTTTCGGCCTCGGTTGCGGCTCTTTGGTAACCGTCGAATTTGATTGTTGTGAAGACCAGACCACCGAAAAAAATGATTGGCCTATCAATACTACCTCCTACTTGGAACGTCCTCTAGCCTTGTTGTAAGGCCTAAACCGGAGATTCATCCTCAAGAAGGGGTTGCCGTAGGATAGTTTTCTTACTAAGCTGCATTCTGAGTCTCTGCACTGGAGTGTTGGGCTGCTCCCAGCATCCCTATATGATCTGTCGCGGAGAGGATCATTGCTCGGCCCCATGACCCAAGAGGAAGCGATTCAAGCTGTGCAGGTGAAGAAATCCTGGTCCGACGAAGCGTTGTATGTTCGCCCTGTAAAGCCCAGAATGTGAATGCGTAGCAGCGATGCCAATGATGTTCGGATCACACGACTGTACGACCACC
>JAYVFX010000954.1:0-4757 GCA_043772795.1 Deltaproteobacteria bacterium | reverse complement strand
CGGCAATGATGAAGGATGCCTCAATTATAGGGATGAGTCTGATAAACGTTTCTCCACCGGATATGGAAAAGATTCACGCTGCCCTCATCGCCGGATTAGAGAGCGGCGCATTACGTCCAGTCATAGGTAAGGAAATTCCGTTGGCCGAAGCATCTCGCGCTCATCATGAGGTGATCGAATCGACCGCCTATGGCAAGATTGTGTTGGTTCCATAAAGGAGGGAACAACAATGGCCGCAACTCACGTCTCAAAATCCGCCGCCGTTCGTGCTCGGCTCAACCATCCGGTCATCGACTCCGATGGCCACATGATCGAATTCGAGCCCGGCTTCATCGACTATCTGAAGAAAGTTGGCGGCCAGACCATGGTCGATCGCTTTTACTCCGACGAGCGTAACACTGGCAGTTGGGGTCGGCTGTCGCGTTGGTATCGTCTCTCGCCTGAAGAACGACGTGAGCAACACCAGACACGCGCACCGTGGTGGGCGCTGCCGACCAAGAATACGCTCGATCGTGCCACTGCGGTGTTACCTAAACTGTTACACGAGCGTATGGATGATATTGGTCTCGACTTCACCATTCTCTACCCGAGTTTAGGGCTCTCGTTTCCGCACTTTGAAGATGAAGAGTTACGTCGCGCTACGTGCCGTGCCTTCAACATGTTCTGTGCCGATTATTTTCGTGAGTATGCCGACCGCATGACACCCGCTGCCTGCATCCCCATGCATACGCCGCAAGAGGCAATCGAAGAGTTGGAGTTCAGCGTTCGTCAGCTCGGATTCAAAGCCATAATGATGGCTGGCCATGTGCAACGCCCGATTCCTGAAGCTCTCCGCAAAGATCCTGAGGCTCTCTTCCATTATGCATTCTGGCTCGACAATTTCTGTATCGATAGCGCTTACGACTATGATCCAGTGTGGGCGAAGTGTGTCGAGTTGAAAGTACCGCCTACGTTTCACTCTCCAGCTATGGGTTGGGGTGGCCGTACCACTTCCAACTATATGTACAATCACACTGGCCACTTCGCCGCTGCTGGCGAGGTCATCTGTAAAGCGCTGCTGTTCGGCGGTGTCACTCGGCGTTTTCCTACGCTGAAGTTTGGCTTCCTGGAGAGTGGAGTTGGTTGGGCATCTGACCTCTATGCTGGGATCATCGCTCGCTGGAAGAAGCGCAACCCAAAAGGTTTAGACAACTACAATCCCGCCAATCTAAACAAAGAGTTATGGCTTGACTTGCATCGCAAGTACGGCGGCAAGCTCGTACAAAACAATCTTGACGAGTTGCATAAGCCAGGGCTCATGGGTGGTACCAAAGAAGATATGGCAACTCTTGATGACTGGCATGCATGCCGGGTCGAGAAAGCTGAAGACATACGTGACCTCTTCGTCCCCAACTTCTATTTCGGGTGTGAAGCCGATGACCCGATGAATGCTACCGCCTTTAACAGCAAAATGAACCCGTTCGGCGCCCAGTTACGCGCGATCTTTAGCTCCGACATCGGCCACTGGGATGTCCCGGATATGACCGAGATTTTGGAAGAAGCTTACGAACTAGTAGAACACGCAGTGATCGATGAAGAAAACTTCCGAGATTTCGTTTTTACCAACCCGGTGTCGCTGTGGGCAGGCATGAACCCGGACTTCTTCAAGGGGACGGTGGTTGAGCAGGCGGCGGCAAAAGTATTGGCTAACGGTGTTCACTAAAAGCCAGCTATCGTTCGACTCTTCCTGGATTCCGGGTCTCGCGTTGCTTGCCCGGAATGACGGAGGCGGTAGTCTTCGTCATTCCCGCGCAGCCTGTCCCAAGTCCTACTGGGAGCGGGAATCCAGTTCTCAGTTATCGACTTTTAGTTGGGAAACCTCTCGCGGTAAGGAAACACTATGCCTCCCACTGATTGCTACGGACTCCTTGTCACCACCAGTTCTCATGAAGCTCTCGACTGGTACAATCGCGGCATCCGTGGACTCCTCGGGTTTCATAAAGATACTGTAGAATGTTTCGAGCGCGCAGTAGCACTCGATCCACAGTTCAACATGGCGCGCAGCCATCTATAGAGAAAACACCCCAAGATGTGGAGTTACGCTTACAGGTTCCTTCCCCTTTTCAGGGGGAAGGGAAAACAGGAAGTGACTCCATATCTCAGCCGTAGCGTTCCTATAGTTCCACCCGTGTGCGCTTCAATTGAGGATCGCTTAACGCCTCCGAATAGCAGTAACTCAGCCTTTTCCTTGCTTTTTGCGCATTGAAAGCAGTAGCATCGTTGGTAGGGGGAAAACGGTGGTGGCATTACAAGATCGCAGTCCGCAACTACAGCCCAACAGTATCGTGCGGGGTCCATTCTTTCCTGAGCCCATTCAAGTCATTGTGATCGTCCCGATGGGCGACTCTGTCAAACTGATTGGCAAAGGACTCACCACGGGGCAGGTACATGAGCCAATTCTTAGCGCTGCCCAAATTGCCCAACTTCAGACCTCGCCGGAAACAGAACCTTTTGACGGTGACCCGCAACGGTTTCGTTTGGGCATTGAAGCCTTCCGCCTTGCGTTAGCCTACGAATACGATCCGTACTTTTCGCTTTCCATCGCACGGGTCGATCCACTGCCGCATCAACTCGAAGCGGTTTACGACTACTTCCTCAAGCTGCCACGCATTCGCTTCTTGTTGGCGGATGATCCCGGTGCAGGCAAGACGATCATGGCTGGGTTGCTCTTGAAGGAACTCAAAATTCGCGGATTGGTGAAACGTACCTTGATCGTCACTCCTGCCAACCTCTCGTTTCAGTGGCAACGAGAGATGAAGGACAAGTTCCGCGAATCCTTCGAGGTTATTCGCAGTGACGTATTGCGTGCCAACTATGGGTCCAACCCGTGGCAAGAAAAGAATCAAGTCATTACGTCTGTATCCTGGGTATCTCGTGTCGAAGACGCTAAAGACAGTCTGCTGCGCAGCCGTTGGGACCTCATCATTGTAGATGAAGCCCACAAGATGGCGGCCTACAGTGCGGACAAGAAGACCCTGGCGTATAAACTGGGCGAAGCTCTCTCGTCTATGACGGATCACTATCTGCTGATGACGGCTACGCCTCATAAGGGCGACGCGGAGAACTTCTGCCTTTTTCTGGAACTCCTGGATCGCGATGTCTATGGCGACGTGAAGAGCCTTGAAGAAGCCATGCGCCGTAACAGTGCGCCCTTCTACCTGCGACGGACGAAAGAAGCTCTTGTCACCTTCCCTGATGCCGACACGGGGAAAGTCAAGAAGCTCTTCACCAAGCGTGAAGTCCAGACAATCGAGTTTCAGATCGATGATGACGAATGGGATTTCTATGATGCCCTGACGCGCTATGTCGAGGATCAATCAATCAAGGCATCCGCCGATGACTCTGCCCGTGGCCGTGCGCTCACGTTCACTATGGCCATGCTCCAGCGCCGCTTTGCATCGAGTCTGTATGCGGTCCGCCGTAGTCTGGAACGGATGCGCGACAAGCGCAAGAAAATCTTGGAGAATCCGGAAGCCTACCGGCAGGAGCAGATTACCCGCAATATGCCGGAGGACTTCGACGAGCTGCCTGAGGATGAACAGCAAGAGATCATCGCCAACCTGGAAGCGGTAGTTGCCTCGATTGATCCCGCTGCACTACGAGACGAAATCTCGCAGCTCAGCAAATTGATCAGCCACGCCCAAGCGCTTGAACTGCGAGAGGTGGAATCGAAACTTACCAAACTGAAAGAGGTCATTACCACGCACGGCGTGTTTGCCGATCCTAAGATGAAGCTTCTGCTTTTTACTGAACACAAAGACACGCTGGATTATCTCGTGAGCAAGTTGCGAGAGTGGGGCCTGCGGGTGACCCAGATTCATGGCGGCATGAAGATCGGTGATCGCGATACCTCAGGCACTCGACTCGCTGCCGAGCGGGAATTTCGTGATGAGGCGCAAATCCTTGTTGCCACCGAGGCCGCTGGCGAAGGGATTAACCTGCAGTTCTGCTGGTTCATGGTGAATTATGACATTCCGTGGAACCCGGTACGGCTCGAACAGCGTATGGGGCGTATTCATCGCTATGGGCAGGAACACGATTGCTTGATCTTCAACTTTGCTGCGATCAATACGCGCGAAGGACGCGTACTACAAAAGCTCCTCGAACGTCTTAAGGAGATTCGCAAGGAATTGGGCACTGACCAAGTCTTCGATGTCGTAGGCGAGATCTTTCCCGCCAACCTCCTCGAACGACTGTTTCGCGATATGTATGCGCGACGGATCAAGGAACCCGATATCGAAGCCCGCATCGTGCATGACATTGATGCCAATCGGTTTCGTGCCATTACCAACTCGACGCTCGAAGGGCTGGCCAAGCGTGAACTCAATCTGTCGGCCCTGATTGGCAGGTCTGCCGAAGCACGAGAACGTCGCTTGGTGCCAGAAGTGATCGAAGACTTCTTCCTACAAGCCAGTCCTCTGGCTGGCCTCTACTCCAAAGAAACCAAGGCAAAGACCCACGTCTATCGAATTGGGCGTATTCCTCGTTCGCTCTGGTCGATTGGTGAGCGCCTGGAACTGCGCTATGGCAAGCTAGGGCGAGAGTACCGACAAATTGTCTTTGATAAGGCATTGCTCTCACAAGATGCGACCTCAGAGTGGATCACGCCAGGGCACCCACTGTTCGAGACGGTCCGTGAAGATGTAGTGGCTCGTGTCCAAGACGATCTCCAGCGTGGCAGTGTGTTCTATGATTTGCACGGTAAAGCGCCGTACCGG
>JAYVFX010000953.1:0-2663 GCA_043772795.1 Deltaproteobacteria bacterium | reverse complement strand
CGCCACGATACCTTCGTCTTCAACTACAAGAATGTTTGCGTATTCCATGTCTTATCTCTTTTCTCATTGCATGGGGAAGGTGTACAGAAACGTTGTCCCTCCGCTGTTCTGCAACTCGATTGTCCCCTGGAGCTGTTCGATCAAGGTATTCACTAATTGCAATCCTAAAGAATCGGTTTTGCGAAAATCCAAGTCAGACGGAAACCCGATCCCGTCATCCTGTACCCAGACGCATACTTGCCCGTGTTGGTCGGGGATCAGCTTAATCTGGAGGGTGCCCGTTCGCTCATGCGGGAACGCATACTTCAGCGCATTGGAAACGAGTTCATTAAGAATCAATCCACAGGGAATGGCAGTGTCCACCCGTAAAAAGACATCGTCCAGTTGCATCTGCAGGGTAACGCTCGCCCGCGAGACTGTATAGGCACGGAACAAATGGTTAACGAGACTACGAATGTACTCAGCGAAGTCCACCTTGGCGAGATCGTGGGACTGGTAGAGTTTTTCGTGAATCAGCGCCATCGCGTGTACGCGCAGTTGGCTCTCGCGAAATATACTTAGCATATGCGGGTCTTTCAGGGTCCTGGTTTGCAGATTGAGCAAGCTGGAAATGACTTGCAGATTATTCTTCACGCGATGGTGAATCTCTTTAAGGAGAATTTCTTTTTCTCGGAGCGCAGTACGAATATTTTCCTCTGCGAGTCGGCGGTCGGTGAAGTCGCGTGAGATTCCCACCAGACGGAAAATCCGATTGTCCGCCTGCCGGATGGGCACCAGTATGGTGTGGGCGTACCGAGGCCCGGTCGGTAGGGTAACCTCTTCATCGTAACTGATGGAATGACCAGCTGTAACGCAGTCTCGGTAGTGCGCTATTACCGAGGCCGCTGTGTCAGCGGGCAAACACTCTTCCGGGGTTCTCCCGTGGAGCATAGCAGAGGATAAGCCACTCGACATTTCCTGGGCGGGGTTAAAGCTCTCATAGACGAAAGAGCAATCTTCTCGGACGCCGACGACGAAGATGTTATCCAAGGCGTTATGGAAAATACTCGCGTAGCGCTCTTCGCTTTCGCGCAAGGCGGCTTCTATGCGTTTGTGCTCGGTGATGTCTTCGGTGGTGCCGACATGCCCGAGGATGTGACCGTCTGGCGCAAGCTGCGGAACCGCGCGGGCACGTACCCATCGGATTTCTCCAGTAGGTCGGCGAAGACGAAGTTCTCGGGAGAACTCACGTCCGACCTGGGTGCAAGCGATCCAATCTGCACGCGTGGCTTCCCAATCTTCGGGGATAATCGTATTCATCCATCCTCGGCCAAGACTCTCTGTGAGTCCGAGCCCGGCAATTTCCTGCCAGCGCGGGTTCGTATAGAGACACAGTCCTTCATCATCACAGTAGAAAATCCCCACCGGCGACGCGCTGGACAACGATCGGAAGCGCGTCTCACTCTCTCGTAACGCAGACTCCTTGTGCGCAGACTCTGCAACCACGTGTTCGAGGGCCGTGGTTTTGCGCCGCAGTTCCAGTTGCGCTACGACTTGCCGACCGAGCACCTGTAGGGCGTGGGTCTGATCAGTAGTCAACTGCCGGGGAACCCGGTCAATGACACATAACGTCCCGAGCGCATATCCATCAGGAGTGACTAGAGGTGCACCAGCATAGAAGCGAATATGTGAATCGCCAGTCACTAACGGATTGGAGGCAAAGCGTTCATCGCGTGATGCGTCCGGAACGACCAACGCCTCCTTGGGTCGTAAGATCGCATGAGCGCAGAACGCCAGTTCACGAGGAGTCTCAGTTGCAACCAATCCGATTTTGGCCTTAAACCATTGCCGGTCCTCATCTACCAAGCTGAGCAAGGCGATAGGGGTACCAGAAATGGAGGCAGCCAAGGCAATCAGGTCATCAAATGCTTGTTCGGGAGCGGTGTCAAGGATGTTATAGGAGCGCAGAGCGGCAAGTCTGACGGGTTCGTCATCTGACAAGGGAGCAAACATAACCTCAGGTTTCCTTGGTACTGGCAAAAATTTGATAAGTATTGATTACTGTACGGGAATTTACACCAAGGCTGAAGAGAGAGTGGATCGGATATTCCCTGCCTTCCTTCAGGAAATCTACTAACGTGAGGATGAATATATACCGAATGCTCGGCAAAGTGTGAGGTTGGCATGATGGCAGATTAACGATTGTACATCGTGGAAGTAGGGCGCGAGCGTGTGACGCCCCAATCAATTGTGACGATCAAGTTTAGTAAGGCTCTGTGAGAACAGGCTTCCAGTCTGTTTCTCACGAGAGGACAGGCGTCTCGCCTGTCCCATCAGGAACTCTCATTGCCGATTTCATTCGTCAATTTCCATACTTCACATCATTGGCCTTCGCCGGGAGGAATTTTTTTCCCCCATAGGTTCAATTTTTCCTTCTCACTGTGAGATCACAAAACAAAAATGACGGCATGATCGTTGCTTATTGTGTGAGATCGAGTTTTGTACCCTTTGGGTGGGAGGCACGCATGAAATGGGGTTCGCAAGTAGTGTTAGTCACTGGCGGTACAGGTTCCTTCGGCAGGCTATTTATCTCACGGATGCTGCACCAGTGTCCGCCGAGGAAACTCATTATCTTGAGCCGCGACGAATTGAAGCAACATGAGATGCGTCAGGAATTTCCGGAT
>JAYVFX010000952.1:0-5217 GCA_043772795.1 Deltaproteobacteria bacterium | reverse complement strand
GGCGTCGAACGGCGAGCCTTTGGAATCAAACGCTAAGACGTTCATGGGATCATCACCTTCGCAGCCAAAATAGAAACGCTTTGTGAAGATGTCGCAAATCTCTTCAGGACTCTTGATGCCACTTGGTGCCCATTCATCCGACAGTGCCGGGTCCTCACCGCGTGACATGAAGATCTGGTAGCTGCGAAGAATTTCCTCGGCTCGTCCGTCAACGACTTTACCGCCGTACCGCTGCGCGAGATCTATGAATTCGTTGCGGTCGACAGTGGCCGGGTTGTACTTCTGGATTGCCTCCCAGTTGCGTTTGTCCCAATGCGACACGAGGTCGCAATAGAGATTACGTGCCCACGCGACGCCACCTTCCATGAAGGCAAACGTGAGCGCAGGAAACCGCTTTGGTACGCCCCCCAGAAAGAGCCCACGACACACGGCGTCAGCGCTGGCAGCAAAATTGCCGAGGTGATTGTGCACATAGCTTGATGGTGTTGCTCGACTGCCCCAGCCGTAACCCACGGAATGAAACGTTGGTGATACTTTCAGTTCGACGCACTTCGCCCACACTGGGTCGTAGTTGTGTTCGCTGTCGAGGCCATAGGTATCGAGCCAGTAGGTATAACGGGCGGCTTCAGGTGAGATGCGCGTGGCGGCCTTGATCTGTCGACGAACATAACTCGCCATCATGATGGCGCGTAGTCCGAGGTGTCCAACCGCGTATTCCAGCTCTTCGATTGCCTCTTGCGGTGTATGCATTGGAATAGTCGCGACCGGTAGCAGCCGATCGGTATACCCAGCGAACATCTCGGCTTTCATTTTGTTGAGCGCACGGGCTGCTGCTCGTCGAACTTCCTCATCGACGATCTGCACCACGAGTAGACCAATCGTGGGATAGACCACCGAGAGGTCAAGCCCCATCTCGTCAAAGCGCTCGTGAAACAGTTTTGGATAGAACGCGGTGGCGAGGTCGCGCGTGTTGCGCGCAGGTACGGCCCACCACGTAGGTCTCATGCTTCTCCGTTCGAGACGCTCTTGCTGTGACAGCGTCCACCAGCCTGCGTCCGCATAGCCGTCGAAGGTGATGATGGGGAACCGCTCAGCGACTTTGGCCCCAGCCTCGGCGCGGAGGTAGTCATAGAAGATCGGTCCCATTTCGACCTGATGGCCGTCAGAATCGATGATCGGGTGGTTCACCCGTGCACGGATCGCGGCCGACTTGGATGTCTGTGTTGATGTCATAATTGATTCTCCTTGTCGTACGTCCTGCACGCTACAGTACAAAATCACGGTTTTCGTCGCAATACGCGTCTATAGCAGGATCTTTTCCGGCGGCGTCTCGTGTTGTCGCGCGCTGCCCGCGAGAACGGTACAATACGCGTTGTGACGAACACCAACTGCGCATGTTAAGGAGAGCAAGAATGATCAGGGTACTCGTGCTGCTTGCTGTGTTGCTGAGTCAGGGATCGACAATCTTCGCTGCGCCGCTATCACCGCAAGATGTCCCTGAGTCCCTCCGACCGTGGGTCAAGTGGGCACTCCACGGGCACAAAGAAAATGATTGCCCGTTTTTTTTCAACGGAGCCGGACAAGCGACTTGTGTCTGGCCTGCGCGGTTGGAATTGAAGCTGACCTCCCATAGTGGAGAATTCTCGCAACAATGGCAAGTTTTCACCGAAGATTGGATCAGCCTTCCCGGTGAACGTGACCATTGGCCACAAGAGGTTAAGCTCGATGGCCAACCTGTAGTCGTTCGGGAATCGAGTGGGATTCCTCAGATTCGTGCCCAACCCGGCAGTCACACCGTGAGTGGAGTGTTTCTTTGGGATACGCTCCCCCAGTCGCTGCAAGTTCCGTTGAGTACAGGTCTTGTCGCCCTGACTCTCGACAATAAGACGATTGATTTCCCGCAGATCGATGACAGTGGAAAACTGTGGCTGCGACAAGGCGCTGCAGAACAGGAGCACGTCGAGGATCGCCTTGAACTAAAAGTTTACCGTCGCATCACTGATGGCATTCCCTTGATGGTGACGACGCAACTCGATCTGCAAGTGTCCGGCAAGCAACGAGAGGTCACGCTCGGACAGGCGCTGACGGCGGACTACGTCCCACTCTCGCTCAACAGTACTCTGCCCGCGCGACTTGAACCCGATGGGCGGCTGCGCGTGCAAGTGAGGGCAGGGCAGTGGGCAATCACTCTGATCGCGCGTCATACCGGAGCGGCGCTGACTGCAATTCCACTCCCAGCAGTGACAGGGGGACAGTGGCCGGAAGAGGAAGTATGGGTATTTGAAGCACAACCATACTTGCGGCAGGTGACCATGGATGAGGCGCTGTCGATTGATGCGCAACAAACTACACTACCGCCCGAGTGGCGCTCGTTTCCAGCGTATATACTGAAAGCTGGTGGCGCGTTGCAGCTAACGGAGAAGAAACGCGGCGACCCCGAGCCCGCACCAGATCAACTGACACTGCAACGTCAGTTGTGGCTCGATTTTGATGGGCGCGGATATACGATCCAAGACAATATCGCTGGGACCATGACTCGTGGTTGGCGGTTGGATTTACCTACCCCTGGAACCCTGGGCCGCGCTGCCGTCGACGGACAAGAACAATTTATTACTAAAAGTGATCAAACTGGACGTGCAGGTATCGAGCTGCGACGTGGACAAGTCGCGTTAGTAGCAGATAGTCGTTTAGAAGAACAACGCTCCCTTGTGCCTGCCGTTGGTTGGGACCATGATTTTCACCAAGTGAGTGGACAACTGCATCTTCCCCCAGGTTGGCGCGTCCTGACTGCCAGCGGTGTCGATTTCATGCCGGATACGTGGCTTGAACGCTGGACGCTCATGGATCTGTTTGTCGTGTTCCTCATCGCCTTAGCGGTTGGCAGGTTATGGGGATGGCAGTGGGGAGGTGTGGCGCTCGTGGCGCTCGCTCTCATCACCCATGAATCCGGCGCGCCGTGGTGGATGTGGCTGCACGTGTTAGCCGCCACCGCCTTACTGCGCGTGTTGCCCGCAGGCCGGGCGCGTTACGCCGCCTTTGCCTATCGTTTTGTTGCTCTTCTGACACTGATTGTTATTGCCGGGACATTCATGACCCGCCAAGCGCGTTGGGGATTCTATCCGCAGCTTGAAGGATTCGAGCGTGGAGAGACACTAACAATTTTTAGGGGTACTGCAAAACAAGCGGGGGCGGGTGGGACGAGAGGCCCGTGGAGTACGCTGGCTCGACGCTCAACGGTGCAGAGTGAAATGGCACAGGATGCGTCGAAGGAGAATCTTCCAGCAGTTTTAGCGAGTGAAGAGGTGAGTGGTTTGGGTGGGCAGGTCCCGACCCGGGCAAGGGCAGTCGGCGAAGAGATGAAAGGTGGTGATTATGGAGGTGCTAGCGGTGCCGTTGACTATGCAAGTAGGTCTGTCGTTGCGGTGAGTAAATCAGTACAGCGACCCGCCCAATACGACCCCAACGCCGCGATTCAAACCGGACCAGGATTGCCGCGCTGGCAGTGGAATACCTTTTTCTTGAGTTGGAACGGACCGGTAGAGCGAACGCAAGAAGTCCGCTTCTTTTTACTCTCACCACGAGTGAATCTATTTCTCGCCCTGCTGCGAATTCTCCTCGTTGCGGCATTGCTCGTCTGCGTGTTTGATGTCCGTTACAGCAACGGCAAAATGTCGCTGCCTTCTTTGCCAACCACGCCGACAGCAACGATCGTTGTCATGCTCGTGTTCTTGGCCATCGCGCAGACGAGTTTTGCTCAACAGGTGTTACCATCACCTGAGTTGCTAAACGAACTCCGCACCAAGTTGACCTTGAAGGAACCACCACAGTGCGGACCGCAGTGTGCAACGAGCCCACGACTGCAAATCGAAATCGTTGGAGAGATGCTACGCCTACGGCAGGAAATCCATGCAGGAACGCACGTGGCGCTGCCGTTACCTGGTCGTCAGCGTCACTGGCTACCGCGAACCGTCCTGCTCGATGGTACCCCGGCTCGCGCAGTAAGCCGCGAAAATGGTCAACTGTGGATTGCGTTACCAGTGGGGCAACATCAGGTGTTGATGGAAGGACCGTTGCCTGCACGTGACAGCGTCGAACTCGTGTTGCCGATGCATCCATACTTCGTCCAGGTGGAAGCCAGAGGGTGGGAGGTTGACGGTGTTCATGAAGATGGTGTTGCCGACGAGCAATTACAACTACGACGTGTACGTCATGATGCCAGTCAAACGGCGGCAACTTTGGAACCAGGAACCCTGCCTCCGTTCGTCCGCGTCGAACGCACGCTACAGCTTGGCCTGACTTGGGAAGTTCAGACGCGTGTCTTACGGGTCTCTCCGCGTGGTTCAGCTGCGGTGGTGGCTATACCGCTGCTGGAGGGAGAATCGGTGACCACTTCTGGTGTACGGGTGGAAGCTGGCAAAGCGTTGGTGAACATGTCACCAAATGACACTGAGACCATGTGGTCGTCGGTTCTGGAGCCGCGTGGCCAACTCACGCTGAAAGCCCCGGAAACCACCGCCTGGACGGAAATATGGAAACTCGATGTGAGTCCAATTTGGCGAGTCACTCCGACTGGCATCCCGGTGATTCACCATAGTGATCAGGCTTCAGGTCATTGGTTGCCGGAGTGGCATCCGTGGCCAGGAGAAACCGTTGCTCTCCAGATTGCTCGACCAGAGGGCTTGCCGGGACAAACACAGACAGTAGACAGTAGCTTGCTGCAAGTAACGCCCGGACGCCGAGCGACAGACGTTCTGCTGCAAATGACGCTACGCAGCAGTCGCGGTGCTCAGCACAGTATCACTCTTCCAGAAGCAGCCACCGTACAAACTGTGAATATCAATGGGGTGTCGCAAGCGATTCGTCAGGAAGGACGGACAGTGACGGTACCGCTCACACCGGGAACGCAAGAGATCAATGTGACGTGGCGACAAGCGAATGGTATTACCACCTCGTATACGACTCCGCAGGTTGATCTCGGTAGTAACAGCGTGAATGCTTCGCTGCAGGTCCACATGCCGCCGGATCGCTGGACGCTGTTTTGCCGGGGACCACAACTCGGACCGGCGGTGCTCTTTTGGTCGACGGCCTTTGTTGTCTTACTTGGCGCGTTCGCTCTTGGGCGTTTGCCCCTGACGCCATTGCGGACCGGCCACTGGATCTTACTTGGCATCGGCTTTACCACTGTCTACATCAAGGTGATGCTACTCGTTGTGGGCT
>JAYVFX010000951.1:0-4367 GCA_043772795.1 Deltaproteobacteria bacterium | reverse complement strand
AGCATCTGTGGTTGTTGCAGCAAGGTGACCACAGCCTGCCTTATCATGCCGAATGCGTCGTCCTGATTGAGGGCAATCTGAACACCAAGATTTTCAACGCAGCCTTACAGAATGTCTTCGCTCGACATGAGATCCTCCGCACCACCTTTCAGTGCTTGCCCGAGATGACCGTGCCAGTTCAGGTGATAACTGACGGCGGCATTCCAGCGATCCATACCGACAATCTGAGCGGTTGGGATCCTCCAGAACAAGAGGCCGGAATCCAGGCGCTTTTTCAGGAAGCACGCCAGTTGCCTTTTGACTTTGCGCAGGGACCACTTTCGCGTATCTCCCTCGTTACCCTGTCGCCAGACACGCATATGTTGCTGGTCACCCTCTCCGCTCTTTGTGCGGATACGGCATCGCTCAAGAATTTGGTGCATGAAATCAGCCGTTCCTATGCAGCGTGCCTGCGTCGCGAGGAACTCTCCGACGAACCGAGGCAATACGCGGATCTCGCAGAATGGCACAATGAGTTACTTGAGTCAGCGGATACGGAAACCGCAAGAGAGTACTGGCGCAAGCAGGATATCTCCGCCCTTCTTACTGTAAAGCTTCCTGGTGAAAATCAACCTTGCGAAAAACCGGGATTTGCGCCGCAATTGCTCACCTCGACGATTCCTCCCGATATGGCGGCACAGATCGGAACGCTCATCCGGAAGTATGATGCTTCGGTTTCTGTATTTTTCCTGGCGTGCTGGCAGACCCTGCTCTGGCGGCTCACCGGCCAGTCAGACCTTGTCGTCGGCATGGCCTGCGATGGTCGGACATACGAGGAACTAAAAGACACACTAGGGCTGTTGGCAAAATATCTGCCTCTTCATTGTCACCTGGAAGAGAACCTGCAATTCAGTGAACTCTTGGCGCAGGTGAATGAATCGGCACGCGATGTCCTCGAATGGCAGGAGTATTTTAGTTGGGAACAGATTGCAGGAGCGAATGACACTATCAATGTGCCGCGCTTCTTCTCCACAAGTTTCGCATTTGCGGAACAGTCTGCGCAGTATTCCGCCGCCAACGTCACATTTTCGCTTCACAAGCAACTCACATATATCGACCGCTTCAAGGTGAAACTCTCGTGTGTGCAAAGAGAAGATCATCTGCTCACGGAGTTTCACTACGATTCTCATTTATTCGGCGCGGAAGATATCAAGCGCCTGGCGGGGCAATTTCATACGTTGCTAGAAAGTGTCCTCAGCAATCCGGAAGCTGCGATCAGTGAGTTAGAGATTCTGAGCGGCGCTGAGCGACAGCAACTGTTGGTCGAGTTCAACGACACCAAGACCGACTACCCTAAAGATGCATGTCTCCACCAACTGTTCGAGGAACAAGTCGAGCGTACGCCGGAGAACGTTGCCGTCGTGTTTGAGGACCGGCAACTGACCTACGCTCAGCTCAACGCTCGTGCCAATCAACTGGCCCATCACCTACAAACGCTGGGCGTAGGGCCTGAGGTGCTCGTAGCTATTTACCTGGAGCACTCTGTGGAGATGGTCGTCGGGTTGCTGGGCATTCTCAAAGCCGGTGGGGCTTACGTGCCATTGGACCCGGCGTCTCCCAAGGAGCGCCTGGCCTCCATGTTGGAGGATACCCAGGCGCCAGTGCTGCTGACGCAAGCGCATATGGTGGAGAGCATGCCCGATCATGGAGCGCACGTCGTGTGCCTGGACTCAGGGTGGGAAGCCATCGCTCAGAAGAGTGAGGAGAATCCGGTCGGTGGAACAACAGCCGAGAACGTTGCCTATGTGATTTACACCTCAGGCTCAACTGGACAGCCGAAGGGAGTCATGGTCGAGCACGGAAGCCTCGTCAACTACCTGTGCTGGGTCAACGAAAGTCTGCTGGGCGACACGGTACAGCGTTTGCCCCTGACTACCAAACTGACCTTCGACGCGTGCCTGAAACAACTGTTCCCTCCACTCCTGCGCGGCGGCGAGGTGTGGATTCTCTCGGAGGAGGTCCTGGCTCAACCCGCGGTGCTGCTGTCGGCGCTTGGTACGCGGACCAGGGGCGGGCTCAACTGTGTGCCATCGTTATGGAAGGCCATGCTCGACGCAATCCACTCCGGTCAAGCTCTACTGCCGCCCGAAAGCCTCACCTGTCTGTTTGTCGGCGGTGAGCAACTCGGTAAGGAGTTAGTCGGCAGCTCCTTTTCTGTGTTACCCCATCTTCAGATCTGGAATCTCTACGGTCCAACCGAGGCGACTGCCAACGCGAGCGTTGGCAGAATAGTTTCTGAAGACGAGGTGAGCATTGGCCAGCCTATAGCGAACACGCAAATCTACATTTTGGACCCCTTTTGGCAACCTGTGCCTATCGGCGTGCCGGGGGAGCTGTACATCGGGGGGGTGGGCGTAGCGCGCGGGTATCTCAACCGCCCCGAGTTAACTGCGGAGAAATTTCTGCCCAATCCCTTCAGTGATGAGCCTGGCGCACGCCTGTACAAAACCGGCGACCTGGCCCGTTATCTGCCCGATGGAAACATCGAGTTCCTCGGTCGCATCGACCAGCAGGTAAAGATTCGCGGGTTCCGCATCGAACTGGGAGAGATTGAAGCCGTGTTGGGCCAGCACCCGGGCGTGCGTGAGGCGATCGTCGTCGCTGTGGAAGACGCGCCAGGCGAGAAACGATTGGTGGCCTATGTGGTCGCGAAGCAAGATCTGGCCATAACCATCAGTGAGCTGCGGAGGTTTCTGCAGGAGAAGTTGCCTGCGTACATGACGCCGGCGGTCTTCGTGCTGCTCGATGCCTTGCCGTTGCTACCCAACGGGAAAGTAAACCGCCGGGCGCTGCCGGCGCCGGATCGCACCCGGCCTGAGTTGGAGGAAGCCTTCGTTGCTTCTCGTACCCCTACAGAGGAGATGCTGACTGGGATCTGGGCCCAGGTCCTCGGTATCGAACAGATAGGGATCCACGACAATTTCTTCGGCCTCGGCGGCCATTCCCTTTTAGCAACCCAGGTCGTGTCCCGCATGCGCAACGCCTTCCAGGTGGAGATACCGCTGCGCCGTCTGTTCGAGCTGCCCACTGTGGCTGGACAAGCTGGAAGTATTGAGGTAGCCCGTCTGGCCGGACAGAATCTGCAGGCTCTACCCATACTGCCGGTTCCACGGGACGGAGACTTGCCTCTCTCTTTTGCCCAGCAGCGACTGTGGTTCTTCGACCAGTTGGAGCCGGGTAACTCCGCCTATAATATGCCCGCCGCCGTCCGCCTCAGGGGACCGCTCAACGTGGTGGCGCTAGAGCAGAGTCTCAACCAAATCGTGAGGCGCCATGAAGCCTTGCGCACCACCTTTGCGATGGTGGATGGACGACCAGCTCAAGTGATCGCCCCGACTCTGACTCTGACGTTGCCGGTAGTGGACCTGCGAGAGCTGCCTGAGACCGAGCGGGAGACCGAGGTCCAACGGCTAGTCACCGAAGAAGCCCAGCGACCCTTTGACTTGGCCCAAGGCCCGCTCTTGCGGGTTACCCTACTACGGCTGGGCGAGGAAGAGCACGTGGGACTCCTGACGATGCACCATATTGTTTCCGACGGTTGGTCAACGGGAATATTGATCCGAGAGATCGCTATGCTGTACGACGCCTTCTCCTCCGGAAGGTCCTCACCGCTGCCCGAGCTGCCCATCCAATATGTGGACTTTGCCCACTGGCAACGGCAGTGGTTGCAGGATGAAATCCTGGAAACCCAGCTCGCCTATTGGAAGCAGCAACTGGTTGACGCCCCTCCTCTGCTGGAGGTGCCCACGGACCACCCCAGGCCGGCTGTGCAGACTTTCCGGGGTGAGCACCAATCCTTGGTGTTACCCAAGACTCTGACCGAGGGGTTCAAAGTGCTGAGCCGCCAGGAAGGGGCGACCCTATTCATGACGTTGCTGGCGGCGTTCAAGGTGTTGTTGTACCGCTACACGAGTCAAGACGACCTCATCGTGGGCACGCCGGTCGCCAACCGTAACCGGCTGGAGATCGAGGGGCTGATTGGATTCTTTGTCAACGCGCTCGTCCTACGTACTGACCTTTCAGGCAATCCCAGTTTTCGCGAGCTTTTGCGGCGGGTGCGTGAGGTGTGTTTGGGGGCGTATGTCCATCAGGACCTACCCTTTGAGAGACTGGTGGAGGAATTACACCTGGAGCGGAATTTGAGCCGCAATCCGCTCTTTCAGGTGATGTTCGTGTTGCAGAATGCTTCGCTGCGGGCGGTAGAGCTGCCAGGCGTGACCCTGAGCCCTGTCGAGGGGGATAGCGAAACGGCTCACTTTGATTTGACCCTTCAGATAGTGGAGACCGAGCAAGGGCTAACGGCAGTATTCGTGTACAACACCGATCTG
>JAYVFX010000950.1:0-3207 GCA_043772795.1 Deltaproteobacteria bacterium | reverse complement strand
CTCTGCTTCTTGCCCGACACTTTTGATCGAGACGTGCGTGGGATGGCGAGTGACACGTTGGACAGGACAACAGAGGCGAATGCGATCACGGTACCGATGAGTGAGCACCTTCACGTACTCCTGTGAGCCGCCTACGATTACTCGCCATTGAGGACGTTCATTGACATTCAGCATTCCGTGATTGTGAAAGAACTGGACAAAGAATCGAGCAGGGACCTCGGACATCTGCTGGGGATCAGCCGACCAGATCGACGCCCCTATAGGAATCACATACTGCTCAACAAACTCGTGCGAATACTGTTGTTCGGTCAGATAAGAGCCAAGGGTGATATTGGCGTTATCGCCGTGAAGGAGTGTTAATGCCTCTCTATTAAAGCGGAGAATATCACGCAGCATGCGATGAAAAGAAGGGCGTATGAGGTTTCGTCGCTGTGCGAAAAGCGTGTTCAATGAGGTGCCATTGTACTCTAGACCAGTGCGCTCACACTTAACGCTAAAACTCATGGTACTTGGTTGTGCTGCGACTCCCAAACGTGTCAGGAGTTTGATGAAATTAGGATATGTCCAGTCGTTGAAGACGATGAAGCCAGTATCGACGGCGTAGATCTCGTGGGCGGTCTCTACTGGAATGGTGTGTGTATGGCCGCCGATGTAATCGTTCGTTTCGAAGACCGAGACTTCGTACTCAGTACTGAGCAAGTAGGCTGCCGTCATGCCGGCAATGCCAGTTCCGACAATCGCGATCTTCGTACTCATGACACCAGGGCGACATCAGATCGTTGCGCATTTCGTACCTGAGGGGGAACAGGCTTCAAGTCCCAGACAAGACCAGTCCAAGAGAGAACAACAAGAAGGTAAAACGTAAAATCAATCTCCCACCAGTAGAACCCTTGGCGTGCTGAGGCTGGGTAGTGGTGGTGATTGTTATGCCACCCTTCACCAAGAGTGATAATTGCGAGAGGGAGACTATTTCCGCTCTTATCGTGGGTATCATAGCGCTGGGATCCTATCTGATGGGCGAGGGAGTTAATTGTGTAGGTCCCGTGGTATAAAAAAATGGTGGAAATGAAGAACCCCCACACAAGCATTTGTGCCCCGTGAGTGCCAAGACTCGGAGCGATGGTTTCAAGGAGCATTCCAAATGCGTATAAGGTCGTAGCAAAAAGAACTGGGACCAGGATATCAAAGCGGTCGAGGAAACAGAGTTCAGGGAACTTGGTAAGATCGCGTACGAGTTCTAATTTAGTTGCGAAATGTACCCGTGTAGTGAACCAGCCCATATGACTCCACAGAAACCCATGCTGCCGTGGGGAGTGTGGGTCAGTTGCTCGGTCGGAATGACGATGATGATGACGATGGTGGGCCGCCCACCAGAGGGGCCCACGCTGTACGGCAGAGGCCCCTAACACCGCAAAGACAAACTGTCCCCAGCGTGAGGTCTTAAAGGTGCGGTGGGAAAAATAACGGTGGTAAAACCCGGTGATAGCGAACATGCGGATAAGGTAGAGCGCGAAGGCTGTTATGACTGCGGCCCAACTCCACCCTACCCAGAGGGTTCCAAAACACGCGACATGCATGGCGAGAAACGGGAGCACGCGAGGCCAATCGGTGCGTGGCGGTTCGGATTGTTGTCTATTTTCCATACTTGCCCAAGAGTCGAACCACCGGACCAAAGTAGAGACGAGGTCCGAGAGAGATTTTCGTTTGGGAGTGTCTAGCTGGAGTGGAGGCATCATTAGCAATATCTGGGAATGATCTTCGCTATGCATATCTTCTCTGTGTCTTACGAATGAGAGCAGAGAACCGGATTCTGAAAAAAGCGGTCTCCATACGATCCACATTTTGGCGTAGGCCTCACTTTCAACGTAAGCTCGTATGGTACTCACAATTGCTAGGCATGTGAAGTGGACCTGAATGCATATTGTTACTGGCAGGAGTAGGCAAAGCGTATTCGCTTTTAGTGGTGCAAGGGTAGTCCTCATAATAAGTACAAGAATGGCGCTATCGTGATGAGAACAGAGGAGAGAAATTGTGAACGTTATCGATATCGTGGAACTGGGAAATGTACCCGACGTACTGCTCCGTTGGGGAATCAGGCGCCTCCTCGCACTGCGCTTACATGAAGAGCGAACCGTGCGTGAAGAAATTCCACGTGCCGGCTTTCAGAAACTTCTCGTAGAACTACGAAGAAGTTCGATTGCTATATATCCTGAGAAAGCGAACGAACAGCACTATGAAGTCCCACCGGAGTTTTTTCTCCAAGTGCTCGGCAAGCGTCTAAAGTACAGCAGTGGCTATTGGCCACACGGGGTAACGACTCTTGATGCAGCAGAGGATGCAATGCTGACGCTTACCTGCGAACGTGCACAATTACGGGATGGAATGGATATCCTCGAACTTGGGTGCGGTTGGGGATCGCTCTCTTTGTGGATGGCGGAGCAGTACCCCTCCATCCGTATTCTCGCCGTATCAAACTCTCGTCCCCAGCGTGAGTTTATTTTAGCTGAGTGCATGCGACGGAGGATTCAGAATATTGAAGTGGTGACTGCTGATATGAATGACTTTACAACCGACCGCCGTTTTGATCGAGTCGTTTCTATCGAGATGTTCGAGCACATGCGTAATTACGAACAACTCTTGGCCCATATTCGATCGTGGCTCAAAGCGGAGGGGAAACTATTCGTCCACATCTTTTGTCATCGGGAATTTGCCTATCCATTTGCAACTGAAGGGAGAATAAACTGGATGGGACGTTATTTTTTTACTGGAGGGATGATGCCGTCTGATGATCTCCTCCTGCATTTTCAGCGAGACCTGACTGTAGAAGAGCAGTGGCGGGTGAATGGATGTCACTACGCGCGGACGGCGGAGGCCTGGTTGGCTAATTTAGATATACGGAAGGGAGCGGTGTTACCGATTCTTGGTAATGTATATGGGGAAAGGGAAGCCGTGCGGTGGTTTGGTCGATGGCGACTTTTCTTTCTTGCCTGTACTGAATTATTCGCCTACCACCGGGGGTATGAGTGGTGGGTTTCTCACTACCTGTTTCGGAGAGAAAACAGTGTGGGTAAAGTCAGTGACAACAGATAGAAAGAGTGGAGAAAGTATGGTGTATGCACGTAGCAGCTCTGTGGGGAGAGGGGGGAAGGGGAAGCCGCGCGGCCCATTAGTAGTGGTCGGCTGAACGTGTTACCACGTGTACACCTC
>JAYVFX010000949.1:0-2311 GCA_043772795.1 Deltaproteobacteria bacterium | reverse complement strand
TTCTCGATGGGGCCTGCCCATTCGGTACGCAGATCGTCAGCGACCGAGAGGTCGAGCATCGCGTCGATGACGTGCTTGCCTTCTTTCTCGGCAATCTGCTGAACTGACATGCCTTCGTATTTCAACTTCAGGTCGGTATTGCGTACCTTGCGAGCAATGAACTTATGGAACTCGCCGAAGACAATGTTTAGGGTCTCCATGCCACCTTTATCGTAGTCTGCACGCATCTCCGCGCGCAGCTCAGGCTTCGACATCTTGGCTTTGCGTTCTTCAACCGTGCCGAGGGTTGCGTTTTTCCACGCCGGAATGCTGTCAAACAGGTTCCAGTCTTCTAAGGTCATGCGCACTGGCGCGCGAGCAGTCACTGCTTGTCCAAACACGCGTACGCCACGGGCGTTGGCAGCTTCGACCCAATTCATTTGCGCTTTGTGCGATTCCGGATGACGATCGCTGATTATGATGGCGTTGTAGAGTAAGGGACGCCCAGCGATTTCACACATCTTCTCCAAGAAACGGAAGTCGTCTTCAACGCCGAACTGAGCCTCACTGGCTCCGGACTGGGTAAACTGAATGCAGCCATCACCGGTCTCGGCCATCGCCTTTGCCATGGTGTGGTAGAACTCATCAGGCAGAATGTCGGTGATCATTGGCGTACCGTCGTAGTCGCGTTGCACTGACACGCGGCCTTCCGGCACGAGACGCTGCGCCGACCAGCCTGCTGCGCCCACCTTCATAGCCTCTTTGAAATGGCCGATGATGGTGTTCATCTCTTTTTCATTGGGGAAGCGCTTTTTGGCCTCGTCAAATCCGCCCATGACATAGGCGACTGCTGGAGCGATCGGGAAGAGGTGCGAAATATTGATGCCGAGCGGCATGCGTGAGAGACGGTCCATGTATTGCGGGAAGGTTTCCCAATCGACCTTCATCGACACGCGCATCGGTTCCAAGGGAATCGCTTCAGTGCGGGACAAGGCTAACATCGCGCGGTCAGCATCTTGCGGACGGAGCGGTGCAAAACCAAATCCGCAGTTCCCGATTGAGACTGACGTCACGCCATGCCAGCTGCCAATTGTGCAATACGGGTCCCAGTGAATCTGGGCATCGTAGTGGGTGTGGAGATCAATAAACCCAGGAGCGACGATGAGGCCACTGGCATCAACAACCTTTTTTGCATCGCTATTGTTGAGGCGACCGATCTGCGCGATCTTGCCATTCTTAACGCCAATGTCGGCGCGGTAACGCGGAACGCGGGTTCCATCGACGATTGTGCCATTCTTAATAATGGTATCGAATTGCGGCATGCTGCTCTCCTTTTTTGTGGACGGTTGCCAAAGATACTGCGTTGGAAACGTCAAGGTGATTCAGAGACGACTACGTTCTGTGATATTTATGGTGGCTCTCGTTCGCGGCGAAGTTTCCGTTTCATGATGATAGTCTCCTTTTTTACGGCGGGCGAGAGCAATAGATCTACAAATACCCCTTACTTGCTCTATCTCAAAAACAGAATGAACCATCTATCAGCATGCTGTCAAGCCGCCGCAGAAAAGAAGTTTTGCCGCGGGTTTGAATTTTTTATCCGGCTCGCTCCGTCACTCACACGTGGCAAGGAACTGCATCGGTGAGGAGCGCATCCCCCCGGATTGGCGTACGCGCTCACGCAGTAAGCGATCAGCCGTGACGACAATGATTGATCGTTGACTCGCGAGGTTCCCCACCTGTGTCACGATCCAATCATCGGCTGAGGGGGCATAGCAGACGCTGATGCGCGGGTCGTTACTGGTCACATCCTCGAATGTTGTTTGCGCATTGGTACGGCGATCGAAAATGATCCAGATGTCCGTGTATGCTGGGTCGGTGCAGGATTCGACACGCTCAACCAACCGACGCTGCATGGACGCGTGCCACCAATTGGCACGATCACGACCAGTGAGTATACCGGCATGAAGTACGTTAAAACCGTCGATGATCAGTAATGGCCCCACTGTCTGTGAAGATAGCGAATCCAGGACGATTTGTCAGGGATATTCCCGCTGTGAAGCGAGTAGGGTGGGCCGAGCGAAGCCCAACAATCGTAGGAACGTTCATACATCTCCGCGCACCCTTGAGCAGAAAAATAGAGGGAGTGTCGAGGCTTTGTCATTGTGAACAAAGCGAAGCAATCTCGTTTTCGGGACCAGGATTGCTTCGTCGCTTCCAGCTCCTCGCAACGACAGGAACTTACGGTTTGCAGACACGCTCTTAGCGTCAGCACCGTGCCCGCTGCACACAAAAAGAAATTTGACTTCACTCTCTTTTATATTGTACTTTGCAT
>JAYVFX010000948.1:0-4369 GCA_043772795.1 Deltaproteobacteria bacterium | reverse complement strand
AGAAATTGCGCCTGAACGATAGCAGCACTTCTGTCCGGGTACCTGCTGGGCCTCTTAAAAGGCATAGGCAAACGCCGCCCGTTGACAGCGCGCGAGTCCTTGGAAGTTAATCAGGTCGTAATCGAGAGCTAATTCATATTCGGTTTGCAGATAGCGACCATTGAAAGCCGGATTGTCGGTAGCGAGACAATACGGAACTCCCGCTTCATCAAGGCGACGTATCACAGTCCGTACAGGGAGAAGGTCGGGAAATGTCCCTGTCTGCAGATACGTACTCGGACATAACTCAAAACAAATCTGTCGGCGCGCTAAATCTGGCAGCAGTTCCGGACGATGGAGGGGAATCTGGACGCCGTGACCGATGCGCCGAAGGTAGGGGAACAATTCGGGATGGATGTACCGTGGATGGGATTCGGCTACGTGCGCAGTGGCGGAAAGATGGGCCTCGGCAGCGAGACGGAGGCATGCGACAAAATGATCGACGCGTTCGCTGACATACTCCTCAGGACCAGCGATGTCGATGCCGCGGACTAAGTCACGACGGCGTAGTGCGAGCTGCGTCGTCGCCGCGTTGACGCGATCGGGGAGGGTGGTGTGTAAACACAACAACAGGCGAATATCGACGGCAAATTCCGGTTGTCGAGCCGCCTGCGCGACGACTTCGACGACCGACTCCATTTGCGCAATCCGTGCCTCCTCGCCTACAGTCGGATCGGTACGTAGGTACGGACAGAAGCGTAATTCGAGCAAAGACGCGTGCTCGAAAATTCTCGCCCCACGCGCAATGCGGTAGAGAAAGTAGGCCATCGACCCAGGAGTTTGCAGTGGTTCAACGAGTTTATGCAACTCTAGATAGTCAGAGAGTGTGGTGCGTCGTGAGGAAAAGTAAGTACGGAGGCTATCGTAATCGGGAAAACGTGTGAGAAGGTGCTGTATCCAGTCACGTTCACCCGGAGTGAGACCAACGTCAGCTCCGTGATCCTGGAGATACCCGAAGAGAATCTTGGGATGAACCGCGCCGCCAAGGTGACGATGCAGGTCTGCATAATCCGGGGTTACCGAGAGACGCTCGATGATTGGTTTCATCCCTCACCGTACCAGAGAAAACCGGTTTCCATAGTAAGGATGGTAGCAAATCTTTCTCCGCCGTTCTTAACGAACTCCCATTTGCTGGCAGACTGCGACCAGCACGTCCGGGCGGTCGGAGCCAATCGCATCAACGCCAAGGCCGATGAGCCGCCGCATGTCGTCTTCTTTATCGGTATTCCAGGCGCGTACCAACAAGCCATGTTGCCGTACGTCATTCACAAGTTGTTGATCGATGAATTCATGCCAGATGTGTAACGCATGAAAACCTAGTTGGTGCGTTTGCTGGACGACGTCAGCAGGAAGGCGACCCCATAACGCACCGGTGCGGAGTCGTGGATTCTGGGCTCGTACTTCGACTAGCCATTGATGTTTGAAGGAAGTAAGAATGACCTGATCGACTGCATCGGCGGCCTCTATCGTTTGCACTGTTGGGAGTGCAGTGCCGGGTCCTTTCAATTCTATCTGCAGCACTACTTTTCCGTGTGTTACAGCAAGGACCTCTGCAAGCGTCGGCACGTGTTCGCCCTGTCCGGCATCAAGCTGACGAATTTCTGCGAAGGTCAGGTCAGCAACATTTCCGGTGCCGTTGGTTGTCCGGTCAACAGTTGGGTCGTGCATCAATACTAAATGACCATCAGGGGTGAGCTGTACGTCAGTTTCGATCTGATCGACGCCCAGCGCAATCGCCCTCTGCATGGCGCGTAATGTGTTTTCTGGTTCGAGAAAGCCCGCGCCTCGATGGGAAGTGACGATCACAGTAGTTGCTTTTCGCTCTGGTGGTTACGCCTTTTGCCATTGCACTAAGGTGACATCCTGATGATCTTCCCACGCCGCTTTGACTGGATCACCAATCTTCACATCTTGTTGTGGATCGCCGAGGAGGTTACCAACCATGCGCACATTGCCAGCATCGGGTAGTTCGACCAGGACAATGAGATAGGGAACGTGATCCTTTAAGGCTTTGTGCACTGGATGCCAGACACGCTCAAATGCATACACTTTGCCACGCCCTGAACACTGGGCCCAGCCAATCTCGCTGGAGCGACATTTGTGACAGATCCACTCGGGACCGAATTGGAAGGAGCTACAGGCTTTGCAACGTTGTACCAACAGCTTGTGTTGTTTCGTTCCCTCCCAGAACGGCGCATCAAGTCCATCGGCCATTGGCGCGGGCAGAGGCATTCCTTCGGGGAAGTAGGACGTTGCGGTGATATTCTCTGCGGACATAGGCGATTCCTCTCACTTTGTGCGAACCTGTAAAATGTGAAATGCACAGGAACGCAGCAGCGATTCTTCTTTACGTTTTACATATTTACGCTTTAGTTGCGCATCAACAAATTACTCACCGGCGCGACCATTGGTCCGGCAGCAACGAGACAGGTTCGTGCATCTTTGACTTGACATGTCGACGTTCCACGCATTTGCCGGACGCCTTCAAGGACGAGTTCGAGCCCGTGCATGTAGGCTTCTGCAAGGTTACCGCCACTGGTGTTCAGCGGCAACCTGCCATTCGGCCACTCCAAATTGCCGTTGGTACAAAACGCTTCAGCTTCTTCAGGGGCACACAGCCCGTGCTCGACTAAACTCATCAACACACCACCGGTGAAGTTTTCGTAGACCTGGGCAACGTCGACATCCTGCGGTGTAATGCCGGCCATGCTGAAGAGGCGTGGAGCGAGAGTCTTGAAGTTCGAGGTTGCATAGTCTGGGTCGTTGTGTGCGGCGGTCCATTGACGATAGCCCGATCCTTGCGCGGCGGCCATCAAATAGACCGGCTTTTGTTGCAAGTCTCGCGCTCGTTCTGTAGTGGTGAGGATGACAGCTGCTGCTCCATCGTTTTCCAAGCAGCAATCAAACAAATGGAACGGTTCAACGATCCAACGAGAATTGTAGTATGATTCTCGCGTAAGAGGGCGACCGTACATAATAGCGCGGGGATTCTGCTGCGCATGTTTGTACGAAGCTAAGGCAATACCGCACAACGCTTCCTGGCTGATCTTATGTTCGTACATGAAACGCTGGGTACGCATGGCGAACATCTGTGCTGGGGACATCAAGCCATAAGGCATAGAGTAAGCCATTGGGCCGCGTACGCGTGGACCAACGTGACCTTGACCGAAGCGACCAAATTGGCCTTGGGCTAATGCGCGAAAAGCGACGACATGTTTTGCGTAGCCCGCCACGACAGCCGCCGCCGCATTGCCGACAGCTCCAGCGACACCCCCGCCCCCACCGCCCCACTGCATGTTGGAAAACTGAATCTGTGGAATTCCTAATGCGGCAGCAAGACGAACGGGATCATTCCGATCATCGCTATACGAAGCAAAGCCATCGATATCTTCAACGCGCAGTCCGGCATCAGCCACAGCCTTTTGAATTGCTTCTAGCGCAAGCTGGAACTCGCTTACTGGCGACTGGCCGGCTTTGTAGTAACGCGTCTCACCGATGCCAACGATGGCAACTTTGTCTTTGATGGTGTAGTCGGTCACGATCTCCTCCTTTGCGCAATCAGTAAAGTCACAGATAGTAACGGGGATTCGTCATGCTGCTTTTTGCTTCCGCGCAGCGGCAAAATCGATAATAACTTTTGCTGGTGGCAAATCTGGAATGGCAGTATGTTTGCCATGAAAAGGAAAGAGTATCTGATCAAGTCCGCGAGCCACGTCTTTGGAAAAGAAGGCCCGCCCACATACCGGGCAGAGATCAGCCGGAATCTCCTCAATGATCACTTCGACTGCGCTTCCGGTGCGACGAAAAACGCGAGTAACGAAATCAGATTGCGGTTGGCCTGGACAGTCGCTCAGGCACCGCTTTGCTTGCGTTTTCTGCGTTTGCGTTTTTTCCAATTTGATTGCCATAGTTTTGCATCTGGTACATAAGCAGTGACGACTGTCGCTTCGTCGATACTCGATACGTACTCTAACACGATGTGGCACGGTATCCCATCGTCTCGGGTCAAGTGTAGGAGAAGCGAGCGAGTCCCATAGTCTTCAATAGCTTCTCTACGGAAAACCCTGTCTTCGAGATCCTCAGCAGTTAATCCGTCTTTTCTTCCTTCAATAATGGCGTGATCGGCAAAGCGTAAGTGGACCCTTTCTTGAGCAAACAGCTTATGTACTTTGTGGAGATCCATGACTAAGCGGGAATGGGGGTTGAAGCTGTAGACTTTGGGCTAAAAGCTTCTTCTTTGTTCCCTAAAGCCTACAGCCTTTCGTCTACAGCCTACTTCTTCTTGGCATCAAGTTCATCAAACAATTCTTTGGCGATGCGCAAGCCGTTG
>JAYVFX010000947.1:0-8506 GCA_043772795.1 Deltaproteobacteria bacterium | reverse complement strand
TTCACACCATGTCGAACTCCTGGGAGCGCGGGCGTCCCGCCCGCAGTGAGCCGCAACGGGTCTGCTCGCGTTGTTTGACCGAGGAAGAAAAGCAGCAGCAATCTTCCTTGGGAAAATCGCTGCGAAAATTTTTCGGTGGCGATAGGCAAGGGAATCTGCATCTTGACATAACCGCCAGATACAGCGACTCTCACTCTCATTCCAAGACGCGCTTCGGGGGAGTGAATGGTCAAGGAAATTCTCGTCACACCACAACTCGACACCCAACGGTTCGCGGTATTGAACCGTCAGGTGAAACAACTGGATCGATTGTTGGACAACCCGTTCAATGGTCCCCAGCCTATTGGTCACACGGATGCTCTTGAACAGGTTGGTCGATTGCTCTGGGAAGCTTCTGGTCTGACGGTTGATGCGCTCTTGGCTGCTATCGAACAGGCACGCGATGCGGATAGCCCAATACGGCTCACTGTTACCGATCCATCTTTCAATCACCTCCCGTGGGAACTGCTGTATCATCAGCACCCTGAACTCGGCTTTCTTGGGTGTCACCCGTGGTGTTCCATCATTCGTCGTTTGCGTGGGGATGGGCAGAAGACCCCTAAAGCCTTGCCTCTCCCGTTTCGCCTCTTGCTGTTTATTGCTTCGCCTGAAGATCTCGACCCTGAACGCAGTCGCCTCGACTTCGAGCGAGAAGAGGAACTGCTGTTCACCGCGCTCGATGGCCCTTTGTCAAAAGGGGAACTCACAATCGATGTGGCCGAGGATGGATGTCTACGTACGCTCATTGATCATCTTGAACAACACAACTATCACGCGGTGATCCTCAGTATGCATGGCACCGAAATCCCGAATGGTGCCGGTGAGAAAGAGGGAGGCTTACTGCTTGAAGATGAGCAGAGCGGACGAAGCGCACCCATCACGGGCAGAGCATTGGCAGTTCGTTTAGAGCAGCTTCCGGCTGGCAATCGTCCTGGCTTGGTGATCCTCTCTGCCTGTCGCAGTGCCAAAGCCGAAGATAGCGCTGACTCTATCGTCAGTGTTGCGCGACAGTTGCATGAGCGCGGCTTTGAGCGTGTGTTAGGGATGCGACTGTCAGTGCTTGATGCTGCCGCCGCTGCCTTTAGCACTGAGTTGTTCCGTCACTTAACTCGTGGACAAGAGACTGTGGGTCGTGCGGTGACACTGGCACGCAGCAAAGTCGCTACTGGCGAATGGCTTTCACAAAATGCTCCAGGCGGGAAAGGTGAAGCAATCGGCGATATCTATGCTCAATGGACGCTGCCAGTGTTGCTCGACCGCACAGCCGATGGGCCGTTGGTTGATCGTGCTGCTCCATTTACTGCCAGTGAGCGCTTACCTCTGCCATCCGTGTTGAGTGGCGATGGTACGATTCAGTTACCGACACGCGCAGATTTTGTCGGTCGTCGTGCCTTTGTCCGACAGCACTTGCGCGGCTTTATCACTGGAAAAACCCGCAGCCTGATGCTGACGGGACCAGGTGGGGTGGGAAAAACTACGCTGGCTGGTTTGTTTGCCCGTCGATTACAAGAGCAGTTGCCGGGCTGTCGGGTACTCGGCTTTCAGGCCCCTTTCGACCTCACTCTTGTGTTTGAAGCACTACGGCGTGAAGCGTTCGATGGTAATGAAGAGCCATCTTTGCTCACCCGGCTCAGCGCGGAGTCTGACCGCCGCCAACAGATCTGTCTGTTACTAGCGTCGCTAGCGCGACGCAAACCGGGGTGTGCGTTCGTGCTCGACAATTTGGAGAGTGTACAGGATTTGACGTCACTCCACGTTGCAGCCGAGCATGCCGACAGCCGCTGGTTTATCAAGGAAGTGACTGCCCTGCCGGCACCGACCCGTCTACTCTTTACTAACCGCTATCTCTTTCCTGAATTGGCCAAGGCTGTGGAAGAGAGTCCCGTGCCTGATGCGCCATATGGCGACGTACTGCGAAAAATGAATCGCTTGCGCTGGCCGCCAATGCTAGGGCTCGACACCAAGCGCGAGGTGTACCGTGTCGTGGGTGGGAATTACCGTGCCCTGGAATGGACCGCACAGCTCTTGACTGACGACCCTCAGCAATCGGCAGAGTTGCTCACTGCGTTGGAAACCGTACGTGAAGCCATGCGTGAGAATTTGTTGTTTGACCGACTACGTGCGCAACTCAGTGCCGAGCAGGATTATCTTCTGCGGGCAGTGAGCCTCTATCGAGTGCCGGTGACGATAGACGGCCTCTACGCCGTAACCCGAGCGTCTGCACAGCTCGAAGTGGATCGCCAGCGCCTGGCGGCGTATGCGTTACTGGAACACGCGCACGAGATCGGCCTCGACTTGAACTATGTTGTTGTGCCACCAGTGGTCAAGATGTTGCTCGGAGACAGCAGCTTTGCTGTCACGGAATTGCAGACGCTCCATCGCGCCATCGGTAGCTATCATCGTTTTCAAGGGCAATATGTCTCGCAACGGTGGGGAGACGATATCGAAGCTATTCATCATTTTCGTCAGGCTCAGGAACATATCGTTGCCGACGAATTAGCCGAACGTGTGTGCCGTTTTTACTATGGCATCGGCAATTTCGCTGTCGCCCGTACTCTGACGGAAGAGATCGTGCAGCGTGAGGTTCCCCCGCCCCCGTGCTGGGCTCAATCGCTACGGAATGAGCCAACTGCAGCTTGGCATCCCTGACCTTGCGTTAGCGGCGTTCCAACGGGCGCTCCTGATTGTTCCTGATAAACACGACGAAGGGACCACGCTCAATAACCTGAGTCAAATCTATAAAGCCCGTGGGGACTATGAGACGGCGCTGACGTATTTGACGCAGAGCTTAACGATCCGCCGCGAGATTGGGGATAAGGCGGGGGAAGGGGCCACGCTCAATAACCTGAGTTCAATCTATCAAGCCCGTGGGGACTATGAGACGGCGCTGACGTATTTGACGCAGAGCTTAACGATCCAACGCGAGATTGGGGATAAGGCGGGGATGATCCCAACGTTGCACAATATGGCGCACCTCGCGTTGCAGGCGCAGGACTTAAACAAGGCTTTCGGGTTGTGGTCGGAAGCTCTGACACTGGCGATGGAAACCAACAATGCCCTAGGAATTTTTCATGTCGCCAGTACCTTGGGCTCGCTGTTGGTGCAAGTGCAAGGACAAGAAGAACAAGCGGTTGGATTGCTGCGGCTGGCAGTACAAGTAGGGAAGCAAGCGGGATTCCCAGAGGTGCAGCAGGTAGAGGAAAGGCTGCGGCAAATGGAAGCTACCAGCCAGAAGGGATAAGGGTGGAAAGGTTGGTTTCCTTCTTTGGATCCCCTCACCCTAGCCCTCTCCCGGTGGGAGAGGGAATGTAGAGGAAATGGCGACGTGAGTACAACATGAACACTGACGATAAACATATCGAAGAGTTATCTTCACGGCGAGTGACTGCTGAAGAGCAATACTTCTACGAACGTTCCTACAAGGAATTGGTCGAGAGTATTCCTCGGATTGAAGAAGTCGCAAAGTTTCTTATGGGTGCGACAGCGACCACCTCAGGGCTGTTGGCTGCAGCGTTCAAGTTGGCGTATGGCGATAAAACTGTGAGTGAACCGTTCTGGTTTGCGCCGTTTCTATGTTGGGCGCTGAGCATTGTTGCCTTGTTGTTTGTGTTGTTTCCTTACAAGTATGAAGCCGGGCGCAACGAACCAGAGGCGTGGAAGCAGGCATTTATCCAGGCTCGTTCCCGGAAGTATCGTTGGTTGGCTATTGGGGCAGGGATGTTTATCTTGGGTATTTTTGCGGCGATATATCCAGTTGTGAGGTAAAACCAACATGGCTGAGCAAGAAAAGAAGACCTTCGAAGTGACCTGCGCGCATTGTCAGAAACCGTTTCACGTTCGTTTTCTCCTGGCCCGTCCTGACGCTGAAGGAACGAGTGAAGTGGTGGTGACCTGCTTATATTGTGACAAGGACGTCATGATTGTGTTGCCTAAGCAGTACGTTGAGACCGAGTCCCTGGTGCGTGGGTTGAAGAGTACGATGCGATAGTGCTCAACAGAAGAGTATGTGACAGCGGTCACCCGTTGCGACGCAACGAGGCTTCTGTCGCTTACAGTGTCAGCTCGACTTTATCGATAAAACCCCTCACTGCGGGATCGTAAGAGCGCACGGCCATACGAATACGAAAGCGATCATTCTCTTGTCCGTTGAAGTTCCGTTCAATGTGGTACAGGTGATATTGTGCGCGGCGCCGCGCTTGATGACCAATGGCCGACGATGAGCGCACGCCGATCACCGGGATTGGTTGTGTCGGGCCAGGAATAGTCCTACGTACGGTTTTGTGTAAGTGCCCGTGCAGGACCAGCTCTGCGCCGGTCTTGCGTAACACGTCACAGAAGGCGGCGGTATCAGTCAGACGGCGACGAGCTTCGATCTCCTCGTCCGGGGGGTGGTGGATGAGGACGACGCGACAGAGGTCAGTTGCCGCAAATTGCTGTAACAACTGTTCGAGCCGAGTAAGTTGCTGGGGGCCGACCGAACCGTTGGCGGCATGCCATGCTGCCGGTGGAAAGGCCGTGTTGAGGCCGATGAACACTACCGGTCCGCGAATACGCACAGTGGGAAACTGTACGCCATCGTCATGCGTTTGGCCTTCGCCTTCGTTGCCTCTCTGTTCAGGCTGAAGGGTCGAAGCCGTAGTCTGAAACTCACTATCTGACTGCAAATACGCTTCCCAGTGCTTCCACGATCGTTCGTAGGGCATCGAGATATACGCATCGTGATTGCCGGGAATGATGAAGACGTTCTCCGGCGACCCGAGTTGTTGGAGCCACGGCACTGCCGCGGGAAATTCGTCGGCAAGACTAATGTTGGTGATGTCACCGGTGACAACCACGGAGTTGTGCGGTTGCTGATGCAAGTCGGAGATGAGTGTCTGCAAGACTTCTGGGCGATACTCTTGTTGCCGTCGTAAGGTCCACGACAGCCAGCCGAGGATGCGCTTATTTGACAAAGCGAAAGGATTCGTCACCCGAACCGGGGTGACATGCAGATCTGAGAGGTGGGCAATGGTATACACGTCGTGAGTCATAAGAGGTCGTCAGCCTATCCCATGTAGCTTCCTTATGATAATACCGCTTCTTTACATGAAGGGGGACCGACGAGACTGATGGCGAAGGAAGCGATGCAGGTGTGGATTCTTACTGAATCACACCAAGCGGACATCCGAATCTGGGGTATTTTGTTGGTAGAACGGCTGCGAAGAGCGCTGCAAGCCTCAAATGATAAAACTGAAAGTGATCTTCACTGCCAAGAGGAGAGCGTGGCGTGAATGCAGTCGGTCTCCTACGAGTACCCCTGGTGAGAACTCGGCACTGCTCCTTACTCTTTGCTCTTTGCTCTTTGCTCTTTGCCTCTTCAGTCAGTACAGCAGAGGAGTTGCGTGGTAATCCTGCTGCGCATGTACTTCCTGGGGAGTTCGCCTCTGAACATTGGGAGTTTACCGCGCGATTCGATTCGGGTCATTTGTTGTTTGTCGAATTTATTGTGACGAACATCGGCCTCGGTGATCGCAACGCCGTGGTGCTGGGCTATGTTATCCCTCCAGGTGAGAAGCCGCATCGCTTTAGCAATGGCCGCTCTGAAGGACGTTGGACGCTCTCCTCTGATCATTTACGGATGGAAGTGAGCGCGAGTCTTCTCGATGTCCACGCTCCGACATACAAGATTCGAGTGGATAAACGGAGCGTCCGTCTTGACTTACAACTCTCTCCGGATGCGCAACCGCTGTGGTCGAATGCGCTCACGCCTCCAGGATATGCGCTTGACCTTCTCGCCATCGCTGCCCCGATTGAGGGGACATTGTGGCTCAAGGGAATGACAGAACCAGCGCATGTTCGTGGGGTTGTTGCGGCAACGCATAGTTGGACCAACACTGCGGGTTCGTCGCTTGTCCTCCGTCGAGTGGAATTTTATTCCCTGCAAAAAGACTTCCCCGTGTACGGACTCGATCTTACTGCACCGGACGGAACACGGCGACAATGGCTCGTCGTGAAACCTCTGGACGGTCCCAGCTATACCTCCGAGCATTTCGACCTCTCGTTCAATGGAGAACTGAAGGGACCCCGCGAACATGGATATGCAGTCCCGAGTATGTTGCAACTGAAGAATGCCGAGATAGCAGGGCAGGTACGATTGGAGTCGCAAATTTTGCAGGCTGATCCTTTTGTCGATCTTCCCCGCCCGATTCGTTATCTTGTTTCGCTGGCGCTTGATCTGCGTCCGTGGCATATCTGGGCGCAGTCACAGTTTGAGATTTTTTGGCCGCTAGTAGCGGAACCGCATGCTCCTGCTCGGCATGGGGTGGGTATCACGGCGGTGACGTTCCTGAATCCTCTTCCACCCGCGTTGAGGAAGGCGAGTTGGCTGACGTCCCAGAGGTAAGTCGTGCGTATTGGGGTGTTGAACAACCTACGTGCGGGTCGCAACCAACGTCGCGTTGCACGAATGCTGTCGTTTCTCCGTGAGTGTCCGGAGATTCCTCATGTGGAAACCGAAAGTGGCGAACACGTGCAGGAAGCGCTCGCCATGCTTGCAAAGCAAGACATCGACATCTTGGCCGTTAACGGTGGAGATGGCACCCTACAACGCGTGCTTACTGAGGTTGTTGGAAATGAGGTGTTCGGTCGGGTGCCGTCGATCGTACCGCTTCGTGGTGGCCGCACCAACATGATCGCGCTTGATATCGGCAGCCATCGGAACCCAGTTGCTGGGCTTGCTGCTCTTCGAGAGAGCATTCGTCGTAATACGTCTCTCAATGGCAGAATGGTTGAGCGCCCGGTGCTGTGTATGGAGCTTGAGCCTGACGGTATGACACACTACGGTATGTCGTTCAGTGTTGGTCTGCTGCCACGGGCAATCGAATTGACGCATCGGATGTTTCCTGAGGGACGAGCGCAGGGAGTATTCGGTTCAGCAGTTGTTGCAGGGGGATTGGTGTTGCGTGCTGCTTTTGGGAAATTAGATGGTATTTTGCAACCGGACCCGATGGAAATTATGCTCGACGGACGACCGCTGGCAGCGAAGGAATTCTTGGTGATGTTGGTTACGACCCTTGATCGCTTCTTTTTTCAGCTTCATCCGTTTTGGGGACGTGAAACTGGTTCCGTTCGTTTTATGGCAGTCGCAGCCGGAGCGGTCCTGTCGCCTTTGGCCCTGCCCAGGATTCTCTACGGGCGCCCACCTGCATGGATTACGCCAGAGGTCGGGTATACGAGCCACAATGTCGAGCACCTAGAACTGCGTGTAGATTGTGGACTGGTCCTGGATGGTGAGATGTATGCTCCACGACGAGGTCGGAGAGTGCGACTCTCGGCGGAGCGGCGCGTACTCTTTGTCCGGACATAAATTATGGATACTGGTCAAGTGTCTCTCAAACAGATAGTGACTGAAGAGCTCGCGCAGTCGGCACCGACTGAGGTCGAGGTGTTGGTTACCGCCATACGGCAACGATTCGGGTCTGCGGTGACAGCGATCCTCTTCTACGGCTCCTGCCTACGTAAACGTACGCTGGTGAGCGAAGTGGCCGACTTTTATGTCATTGTTGATTCGTATGAGGCTGCATACTCTTCTGGATTTTTGCGATTGCTGAATACGCTGCTCCCGCCGAACGTGCTTTACCTAGAGCAAACGCCCGGCGATATTACCCTGCGAGCAAAGTATGCAGTCATCTCGCAAAAGGATTTTGCTTATGCGGCGTCTCCGCACTGCTTACACTCGATCGTGTGGGGACGATTCTGCCAACCTGCGCGACTGGTATATGTCCGCGATGACGTTGCCCGAGAGGTGGTTGTTGAAGCGGTGCGACAGTCGGTGGTGACGATGGTTTCTCGGATCGCCCCACTATTGTCAGCTTCGGATGAAACTGGACCGATATCCCTGGAGGAGATGTGGCAACGTGGATTTCACGAAAGTTATAGCATGGAGTTGCGGCCCGAGATGCCGGGAACTATTCGCGCGCTCTATGAGACTATGCCACCACGTTATCATCGCATCGCGCAGGCAGCGTTCCAGGAACTTGCTCCGTCTGGTTGGCTCTGGGTGCAGACTAGCGCGTCAGGTGGGTATGTCTCAATTCCCAAGGTGCAACTGTGGCAAACCCGCATGAGTTGGCGGTGGCGGCGTCCGCTGGCGAAGGGACTCTATCTTCTGCGACTGATTAAATCCGCAGTAACGTTTGGTGAATGGTTTCCCTATGTGTTGTGGAAAGTCGGTCGTCATCGCGGGGAAGAAATAGAGGCGACCGAACGACAACGCCGTCATCCCTTTCTCTTTGGCGTGCCGGTGTTGATCAAACTTCTGCTGCGGGGTGATCTGCGCTGAACACGGCAGCATCTGCGGCTTGCGATTGCCGTTGCCCGAGTGTCCGTATGGCGGAAAAAATGCCACGTTCTTCGGTGCGGTGATACGGAGAGTCTGACGAAAGTTCAGTCAACAGCTGGCGATGTACCCTGCCGAGGCTGTGATAGG
>JAYVFX010000946.1:0-6182 GCA_043772795.1 Deltaproteobacteria bacterium | reverse complement strand
GTGTGGACAGAGGGCAAACATGAGTGCTGAACGCGAGAAGATCGAGCGGCTGCATCAGCAATTGCGCTACGATCTCGAACCCACCATCTGTGCAGCATTGACTGACCACACGGTGACCGAAATCAAAGTCGGCGACGACGGCAAACTGTGGCTGCGTAAGCACGTGGTAGGGTGGGAAGATACGGGTGTAGCTATCGCCGCTGATCATCGATTCCGTGCCTTGAACACCATGGCAAGCCTGCTGGGCAAGACGCTGAACCCGAGTATGCCGCTGCTGTCAGGCGAGTTGCCGCTCACCGGAGACCGGGTGGAAGCCTCGATTCCACCGTCGTCGCCAGCGCCGTCGTTTGTGATCCGCAGGCATGCGCCGGAGATCTATCCGCTCGCGGCGTATGTGCAGCAGGGCATCCTCCACGACTGGCAGGCAGCGGCGCTGGCGGAGCACGTGCAGCGAAGAAGCAACATCGTGGTGAGCGGTGCGACCAACTCGGGCAAGACCACGCTGGCCAACGCTTGTCTGCAACTCATCGGCAGCACGGAGCATGTCGTCATCATCGAAGATACCGAAGAATTGCAGTGCGCCGCGCCGAATATGAGCCGCTACAAAACGGGTGATCCGCATCCAACGATGCAGGAGCAGGTGAAGCGGTGTATGCGACGTGCACCCGATCGACTGGTCATCGGCGAGACGCGCGACAAAGCCGGGCTCGAACTGCTCAAAGCGTGGGACACGGGGCATCGCGGCGGGATTACGACCGTGCACGCGACCAACGCCAGCCGGGTCTTCGATCGCTTCGCGCAGTTCTGTGAAGAGGCCGGGGTGCCACCGCAGTGGCGGCTGATGCGTTCAGCCATTGATCTGATTTGCCACCTGGAAATGACGCCGCAGGGACGCCGACTCACCGAGATGGTCGAGGTGAGCAGCGACCATGAGACGCACGACATTCCGGTTCACCTGGTACGCCTTGGGCCACCACACGCCGTGGAGCAACCCGTAACATAAGGAGGGAACGTGTATGAAACATCTGGGACGCATACTGTCAGCAGTCGCAATGGCGATGCTCCTGACCGGAGCCATCGTCAGCAACGTGGAAGCCACCGGGACGGCGAGCATTGCCGAAATCGCGGACGGGGTACGGATGGTCAGCGAGACCGTGCGAAGCACGGACATCATGGATAACGTCGGGTGGATCGCGCTGGCGTTCATTGGGCTGGGCTTGCTCATGGGGCATGCTGGCAGTGGGTTTCTAGGGTTGTTTGTTGGGCTGATCGGGCTGGGCTTCTGGTTCGGTAGTCAACAGATTGCCCAGACCATCGGCTGGCGCGCGGTGGGATTCTAAGCGGGGAAAAAAGACGGAGATGGACGCACCACGGGTACTGCCACTGGAATCAGGGACGGTGCGCCCGGTCCTCATTCTCGGAGCCGAGCGCTTGCCCGCTGGGCTGGGATTATGGGCCGGGATGATGATGGTGGTGACGGCGATTTACGGGCAGTGGAAAGCGCTCTATGGGTTGCCACTCGTCGGTCTGTGGCACGGGATCTGGGTGTTGGCAGCGGCGCGGGACCCGCAATACTGTGAAGTGTTGTGGCGGCAAATGGTGACGTATCCGTGGCCAGAGCGCGTGAGTGCCTGGCCCGGCGTGTTGGCGAAACGCGTGAAGGTCGAGCCGAGTGTGCCGGTGCGAGGGTAGGGCGGTGTGTAGTCGCGCTCCCAGTATACACGTGTCTGTCTACATCACTACGCGAACGGTGGGGAAATGGCAGCTAACATTCTGAAACTCCACACAAAACCGTGTGTAGTGCAGCGGCTGTTCGCGGTCAGTTTTTTCTCTGGTGTATTACGCGTGTGTAATACACTGACGTGGCTGACGAGCGAGGGAGGCGATGCCATTTGATCGACGCCAGTATCCTGCCGACTGGCCAGAGATTCGTGCACGGATTTTGGCGCGTGACGGCTATCGATGTCAGCGCTGCGGAGTGAGCAATTATGCCGCCGTGGTACGGGGCAGCGAGGGCAAGATTCTCACGAGCGTCCAGGCCCAATCGTTTGCGGATGGGAAGCGACTGGCGCACCTCCTCACTACGACGCTCAGACAGAAAGCGATTGTCATCGTGCTGGTGGTCGCGCACGTGGACAATCCCGACCCGCTGGATTGTCGGGACGACAACCTCGCCACGCTCTGTCAGTGGCATCATCTGCAGCTGGATAAATATCTGCACAGCAAAAACGCACGAGCGACCCGGCGCCAAAAGCAGTCGAGGAGACAAGGAGCACAGGACGATGCCGCGTAACTACTCATTCAAACTGCCGGATGAATTGGCGACCAAGGTCGATGACGAAGCCGACCACAGGAAGCTGACCTACACGGATGTCATCCGGCAAGCCGTGGAAGAATATTTCCAGCGGGATCGGCAACGGCAAAATTTTGAAGCACTCGTGTTCGAGGTCGTGAAGAATCGCGCCGTGCTGCTGCGCTGCTTCGATATGGCCGGGAAGGAATTATCCGAGGAGCTATTGGAGGAGGCGGCGAAGGACGCGACAGACTATCTCGCGCAGCGGCAGAAACGATCATGACGGACACGTTCCACGGCCCGTGCGTCGTGTCGCGTTCGGTGTCGTGGGCACCCGAGAGGAACCAGACATGAACACAGTCTCCTGGCGGATTGAACAGCTGCAGACCCGGCTCAGAATGCAGGCGTCCCAGGGACGATTCTGGTTGCAGAAAGCGTGTGGGCTGTGGCTCGTGTGTGCCTGTCTTGCCTTCCTGGGCGGCCTCTCGTCGCAGGAACGGAAGACACACCTCGGTATTTGGCTGTGGTCGTCGCTGGTGCCACTCAAGTCCGTCGTCTGGCGTGGGGAGCGGTATAACGCCCGCGAGCTGGCGATGTGGCTCAGCCGGACCGTGTACGATGGCACGCCTGGAGAGTGGATGACCTGGGCGGTGATGATTGGTGTGCTGCCGGTCTGTGTGGTGGGGCTCGTGGGCTGGTGGTATGTGCGGAAGCCAGAGTCAGATGGACAGTACATTCGCGGAACCGAGCTATTGCCACGGGACGTGCTGCAAGCGCGGCTCCGCAGGAGCGGAGGCAAGGCGGGGCTGCAGATCGCGACGGTGACGCTGCCCCGCGAGGTGGACCGCTCGCATTTCCTGATTTGTGGCGCGACCGGGTCTGGGAAGTCCGTGACGATCCGGCAGCTGCTACGGCAGATTAGGGCTGCCAACGAACCATGCATTGTCGTGGACCCGGAAGGAGAACTCACCCAAGAGTTTTACGAGCCCGCGCGGGGCGATGTCCTGCTGAATCCGCTGGACGCCCGATTTCCCGGATGGAATCCGTGGAGCGAGTGTGAGAGTGAAGCAGATATGGAGGCGCAGGCGGCGAGTTTGTTTCCGCTCACGCTAGCGATGAACGAAACCAGCACGTACTATCACCGCTGCGCACGTGTTATCTACCGGGCGCTGCTGGCTTGTGCGCCGACCCGCGATCCGCAGCAGATCCTGGCGCTGCTGGCGAACCCGGAAGAATTACTGGAATGCCTTGATGGAACGGACGCGGCGGCCCTGCTTGGCCCGCGCGCGCGCGACAGTCGACACGGGATGCTCTCGACGTTGCAGATTGCCTGCGCGTGCTTTCGCTACTTACCCCCGAGCCCGCAGCCATGGTCAGCGCGCGCATGGGCGACCACGCGCCGTGGCTGGTGTTTTCTCACCTTCCGCGAAATGGACAAGGAGGCCGTTCTGCCACTGGTGTCTTTGTGGCTCGACTCCCTGAGCCAGCATCTGTTGAACAGCGCCCTGCATCCACCACAGACGACGTGGGTGGTGATCGATGAATTGGCGGTGCTGAAAGCGCAGCGGAACCTGGAACAGCTCCTCAATCGCGGACGCAAGCGCGGGATTGCGGTGGTGCTCGGGTTCCAGAATGTGCTGCAACTCTATGCGGTCTACGGGAAGGCAATGGCGACCAACATGCTCGACATGCCCGCGACGCGGCTGTTGTTGCGGACCAACAACGGCGAGACGCAGCGGTGGTGCGCAGAGGAGATCGGGAAGCGGGAGGTGGTGCGCGCGGTGGAGTCGGAGACGGTCGGCCCGGAAAATATGCGGGACGCGATCAGCCGCTCCCACCAGCGCCGTGAGGAAGCAACGGTCATGGGGTCCGAGTTTGGCGTATTGCCCAATTTGCAGGGCTATCTCAAAGTGGCGCACTATGGCGCGACGCAGGTGCGTATTCCCTATGTGGACCTGGTCAACCGGCAGCCCGCATTTGTGGGGCGAGTGCCATCTGTCGATACGCTAACGATCAGAGCAGAACAACAAGTGGTGAGTCAGCAGCGGCGCCTGCTGTAGCACGGGGAGACTGAGGCTGGTGGCGCGAAGCAAACGACGGCCTGCCCCGCGGCGGCACCATGGCGGTTGGTGCCATAGCACGCAGCCGTGGGGGAACGGTACGGCACGACTCGTCTCGGCGTTCCGTTGGCGCCGCCGCTACGCCGCTGCTGTTGTCACGCGTTGGGACTGTTCCTGGCGGTTACCCACGCCACCCCATGTACACACATCACTTTCTCCAACCCGATGAGTGAGGTTCGCATGGTGTGATCGTTCATGCTCCGTACGTCCTCGCAGAAGTCGGGGCTGTCTTTGCGACCCCAACCGTACACCGCAGCGCAGCGACCCTGTAGGAAGGTTTCGCTATCAATGAAGAAGATCGCCCTCCACACCACAACAAGGTGGCTACGCATCAAGGAACGCCTCCGCGCATGCGCGCCGAGGCAGATCGAAAGCGCCGCGCTTCGTCGGACTCAGCTCCGCGCGAGAACCCAGCGGTGGCTTTGCTCTGTGATACGATCACAACGAGTTTCTTGCAACGCTCTGATGGTAAAAGTTCAGGGGTTGGACTGCTGTTCAAGTGCGAGATCACTCCAAGTTTACGGGACGAGCGAAGGCACTGGACGATGGGCAGAGAACGCCTGACAACAGGCGGTGAGATAGCTCAAGGCATTGCGGTGTTGTTGCTGACAGCTCATCAGCACGGTCAGCATCGAGGCCACAAAGCGACTGCCACTCTCACTCTGCGTGCCAAAGCTCACTTTCCGCCACAAGACTGCGCCGCGCAGACTTCTCTCTGCGGCGTTATTTGTGGGGGCAATGCCCTCCACGCGCACGAACGTCCACAAGGCCGCCTCGCGCAGCAGTAATTCCCGACACGTCGCCGCCGTCTTGGGACAGGCGTTTTGCGTGTCCCCTTCTAACTCCATCTTGAAAGAGGCACGTAACGTGCACACATGGGATTGAAAGGTCGAGCGTTTCCACGTGCCATCGCGTACCCAATGCCACCAGGCAAACAAAACGTGGGCATGTTCAAGGAGCGCAAAACCTACCGCTTGCCCTGGCCCACCCCGATCAATCATGGCTTGAAAATCTCTCATCAGATGTGCCCAGCACAACTGGCGCCGTCGCAACGGCTGACTGTCATACGCTTTGGCCCGATCACTGGTGATGGTCCCGCTGTACCATTCGCCCACCAACTGCTGCAGCACCGCTGCACCACGGCCCGTCACAATTGTGAACACACTGAGCTGCGTCGTCACCAGCGTCCACAACGTGTGTCGCTTGCGCCGTTCTTTCCACGTCGTCTCATCAATATTGAGATCACAACTCTGCACATCAACCGCCGCTTCTTCCACGGCAGGGGCCACGGCTTTGGTCACCGTCTGTTCGATCTGGCAAATCTCGCCCACCGAGAGTTCAATCTCCAACACCTCACGACAAAAACTCACCACCATCCGCTTGCTCATCCGATAGCCGCCCGTACACAACGCCACGATACTGGCTCAGCGCGGCCCAGAGCAGGTCGGAAACACGCCGCCAGGCAATTCTCCGCACGTCGTAATTCCACAACCCGCACACCGTAACCGATGGAGTTGATACTCCGTGAGCTGTGGCTGCACGGGCGGCAGCTCGACCACTTGCTGACGTAACGGCTCGGGATCACTGCCGGTTAATTGCCCCCCCCACCGCCGACACTGGTCCGGTTTGCAGGTAATCACCGTGTCCACTTTCTCGAGCGGCACGAGCGCACGGTGATACGGCGGATGGCCGGGCTGCCCGCCGGCTTGCCGTCCCGACGACGGTTTCGGCGGCTTGCGCTTGACGTGTGGCCCATCACTCGATGGGGG
>JAYVFX010000945.1:0-3518 GCA_043772795.1 Deltaproteobacteria bacterium | reverse complement strand
GGATTCTTCATGCTGGCAGTTCGACATTGTCGTACTCTTCGGTGAGCGCCAGCCTACAATCTATAGAAGACAGTTGGATAGTATCTTCGATGTTGTTGGTTTCTGACAACAGCCAGCGATTGTCGGATTGCCGCACGAAATGCTCGACATGGCATCGGTCTTGAGCAACCAACACGTACTCACAAAACGAGGCAAGGGAACGATACTGCTCAAACTTGTCACCTCGGTCGTAATCTTTCGTTGACTCGGACAGAACCTCCACAATCAACGTGGGGTTCAGTACCATGTCCCGATCCGCATCAGCAAACTGAGGTGGGCCACACACCACGACAACATCAGGGTAGGTATAAAGCCCAGTTGGACTGACGCGGACCCGCAGGTCCGTAGAATAAACTCTGCACGGCTTTCGCCTCAGTTGCTCCCGCAGTTCAGCAACAATATTGGTCACAATCAGCACATGTCGCTCGCTGGCTCCTGCCATCGCGAACATTTCGCCGTTAAAATACTCGCTCTTGTACTCAGCCTTACGTTCGATGGCTAAGTATTCTTCAGGAGTGAGGGATACTTTGGGTTGTAACGACATACGTTCTCCTCCCGAATCTGTTATTCGTCTCCTTCTTGCGCCGATACCGCTGCTATCCCAAACTTCTCACGAATCTTTCCTTCGATAATCTGAGCAATTTCGACGTGCTCTTTGAGGTAGTCCTTAGCATTCTCACGCCCCTGGCCGATACGTTCACCATTGAACGAGTACCACGCCCCGGATTTTTCGACCACGCCGTTCTCCGAACCGATATCAATTAGTTCTCCCTCTTTCGACACGCCACTGCCGTAGACAATATCAAATTCGGCTTCGCGGAATGGTGGCGCGACTTTGTTTTTGACGACTTTCACCTTCGTGCGACTGCCGACAACTTCTTCGCCTTGTTTTACCGCACCCGTACGACGAATATCGAGTCGTACCGAAGCGTAGAACTTCAGCGCATTGCCACCGGTGGTAGTCTCGGGATTACCAAACATCACGCCGATTTTCATACGAATCTGGTTGATAAAAATTACCAACGTACGCGAACGGGAAATGGTCCCGACCAGTTTTCGTAGGGCTTGTGACATCAATCGTGCCTGCAACCCCATTTGCGGTTCGCCCATTTCCCCTTCGATTTCCGCACGGGGAGTGAGAGCAGCCACAGAATCGACCACAATCACATCAACCGCTCCACTGCGCACAAGTGTGTCAGTGATTTCTAGCGCTTGTTCACCGTTGTCCGGCTGAGATACCAGCAGCTCGTCAGCTTTTACGCCAATCTTCTGTGCGTAGCCCAGGTCGAGCGCGTGCTCTGCATCAATATAGGCACAGGTTCCTGCGATCTTCTGCGCCTCAGCAACGACCTGGAGTGCCATAGTCGTTTTCCCTGAGGACTCGGGCCCGTAGATTTCCACCACCCGACCGCGTGGCAAACCGCCAATCCCGAGGGCAAGGTCAAGGGTAAGCGAACCAGTAGAGATCACTGGGATGTCTTTGATAATCGCTTCTTCTCCGAGTCTCATGATCGCGCCTTTGCCGAATTGCTTCTCGATCTGACTCACTGCCAGTTCAAGGGCTCGGGCACGCTCTTTGTCTTTCTCTTTTTCTTTGTCCTTGTCTTTTTCGCTTGCCATATGTCGGTGCTCCTTTGTTCCCTCACGCCTTCCGCAGAGGTACGGTTCCAAGGGGACTATAGACTGCTCCATCCGGGCGAAGAGTACTTTGGTATAACGTTACTTGGTCGATGATACTTTCACCAAATCGCACGTGCTCATGTTTCTTGACCACAGCGAGTACCTGCTCCCATCCCCGCAGCGAACGTACGCGGCCAAGAGTGAGATGTGGCAGGAAACCTTTTGCCTCTCGGGGAAAATCAAACGCGACCAGGACGGACTCTACCTTCTCTTGTAATCCGGCGAGCCCTTCGCTACTTAATCCAGCCCATAGAACCTTCGGTCGCTTGAGATGAGGAAACGCGCCAAGTCCCTGCGCAAGTATACGGAAAGCCTGCTGATCGCGCAGGGCGATCCGCAGAGCCGTAAGGATTGGCTCTACCTGTTCACGCGCGATGTCACCGAGAAATTTGAGCGTCAGATGCATGCCTTCAACCCGGGTCCAGCGAATACCTCCTTGCGCTTCTTTGAGCGCAGATTGTACATTCGCTATTTCTTCGCCTACCGATGGAGCCAGATTAACCGCGATGAAGGCGCGAATCAAGAGGGAAACCTCGGAAAAAGTGAAGAGTGAAGAATTTAAGAAAATCGATTGCTTGATTCTTCCCTTCGTTCTTCATTCTTAACTTTTCACTTTTCACTCTTCATTATCTTCGGATAAAGCTTGCTTCGGCGATGTTGATACCGAGTAAGGAGCGACGGACCCAATCCAGTACGAGTTGGGCGACCAGCGTTTTGATCCATTCCCGATTGCCCCACAGCTTGTAGTCACGTACGACTAAGGTATCGCCAGAAGAAAGCGCTAAATAGGCAAGACCGACGGGTTTCTCTGGGGTGCCACCGCCAGGACCGGCAATGCCGGTGACGCCAATGCCAATGTCCGCACCTAGCCGTTCACGAATGCCAACTGCCATCTCACGGGTAGTTTCAGCGCTCACCGCACCGTGTAGTTTCAGCGTTTCCGGCTTGACACCAAGCAACTGGGTTTTTGCTGTATCGGCATAGGCGACGACGGTGCCGAGATAATACGCCGAACTCCCTGGCACATTCGTCACCCGATGACTGACTAGGCCACCAGAGCAGGCTTCAGCAATAGCAAGCGTCTTACCTTTTTCCTTGAGTAATTTGCCGACAACTTCTTCCATCGTTACGTCGCCTTCACCATAGACATACGAGCCGACGCGTGCGCGAATGCGATTTGAGAGTTCTTCCAGGCGGGCTTCTACTTCGTTTGGCTTCCCACGGACGGTAACTTTAAGCGAAATCTGCGGAAAGCTGGCGCGAAAAGCGAGGCGACCTTCTTCCTCACTCACAGTGCCTTTCACTGCTTCGTCCAGACCGGACTCGCTGATGCCGAAGGTTTGGAACGCTCTGGTCAGGAAAACGTCGTCGGTTCCACGCATTTTCCGTAACCACGGCAGAACGGTCTCTTCCATCATCGGCTTCAGTTCGCGTGGCACGCCAGGAAGGATGATCAGATGCTTCTTGCCATGTGGGGTATCCAGATCAACCCGATAGCCTGGCGCTGTGCCTAAATGATTAAGGATAATCTCAGCACCTTTGGGAAACTTGGCTTGCTTGAGGTTGTTCTCAGGCATTGGTCGTTTCAGAGACGCAAAGAGGCGACGAATGTTCTCTGCCACTTCCTCAGAGAAAAACAAATCGACACCCGCGATCTTCGCGACCAGTTCGGTCGTCAGATCATCTGCCGTAGGACCAATCCCGCCAGTGGAAATAATCACGTCGGCTTTTTCAATCGCCTGCTGCCAGGCCCAGATAATCCGCTCGGCCACGTCCCCTACTGTGAGGACCGCCGCAAC
>JAYVFX010000944.1:0-3169 GCA_043772795.1 Deltaproteobacteria bacterium | reverse complement strand
TCTGTCACAGGGTCAAAGGAGGAGCTGCGAGCAACGGCGACGCAAATGCGACAACGATTTCAGGAGATAGTCGATGAGCTTGGTTGCGATCTGCCTATCTATCTTCTTGTGACTCAGAGTGACCTACTCGAAGGGTTCCAGGAGTTTTTCACCCAACTTCCACCTCGGGTATTGCAAGGAGCCATGGGACATGTGGAAGAACCACCACCAAGTTTATCCGAACGAGCCAAACAAGTCTGGGGCGATACAGCAGTCGAAGATCTCCGCGCCGGGTTAGCAACGATCTATGATCGCTTACACCGCTTCCGTCTCTCACTCCTTGATCATCGTGCTCCTGAAGCGTTGCGCCAGTCGATCTTCTGCTTCCCGGAGGAGTTCCAATCATTGCGTGACTCGCTTATAACGTTTGCAACTCCACTTTTTGGCTACGATGTTAACTATCATACTCCACTATGGCGAGGGATCTTCTTCTGCAGTGCGCAACAACAGGGGAATCCGGTTTCTTCGTTGCGGCGGCAATTTCACATTGCTGAACCGTCGTCTACGGCGCGCGAGGGGAGCACACGATATTTCCTCGTCGACGTATTTCAGCATCTCCTCCCTCGCGATCGAGGGTTAGTAGCGATCACCCCGCGAGAGCAGAAGAAAAGAGGTTTCGCCAGATTTTTTGGTACGGGAAGTCGCTTGGCCGTCTTAGGTGTTATTGCTCTAGTCCTCCTCAACGCATACCGAGAGGACATCAGCGTCGTTAGAGGCATTGGAGTCTCAGGGTGTGACTTAGAGGGATCCCCCGTGTTACCGCAGGAGGCTCTGACTCAGCTCGACACGTGCCAACAAAGCGTACGAAAAATTAGTGCCGAAAACAGAAAGCGATCCTGGTGGTCGACATTGTGGTTTCGGCGCAGCTTTCAGGTCGAGAAACAACTGCGGTCTCGTTACGTCTCCAATTTTTATACCTACTTTCTTGAGCCGTTGAATAAAAATATGGATAAAGTCATACACTCGCGGGACGATCCGCTACCGCTGATTTTGCTGGTCGCTCGACGACTTCATCTCGGCCAACGCTGTCTTTCGCCTTCCCAATGCCCCGCTGACCTGCCTGACGATGAGCAACCTGACTATTCTCTCATGCTCGGCTTACACCATACTTCCCCACCTAACTCACAAACACAGGAACAAGAGAAGTTACGATCCGCATACCTGTCGTATCTGCAATGGCAGGATGCTTCCCCAGCCACCCTGCAGCAAGAGTTAAATGACAATGAGCGGTTATTGCGTGATTGGCTCGCAACGGGACAGTTCACCTGGGAACGCCTCCGCGACATTGCGAATCGTCATCAATCGATTACTTATGAACAATACTGGGAACGTCCTCTACCTATCAAAGTAATCACCGAGTCGCGGGTAGAAGTGGCTTGTACAAAAGCTGGCTGGGAGAATTACGTTGCTCCTTTACTACAGCCGATCCTGGACGCAGCGCCAGCTCTTGACGCCAATTTCAAACAGTTCCGTAAAGAACACGTAGATCGCTGCTTCGAGCAATGGCGACGCTTTCTGCTAGACTTTCCTCAGGGAGCGGATAGTTGGAAAGGGGCGGACAGCCGTCAGACGCTGACTTTACGGATTCTCTCGGATAAATCTCCCTATCAACACGTGCTCGCCGATGCTTGGGAGAACATTTCAAGTTGGCTTCCTCGTGATGACGAATCTCCTACAGCGCCCACATGGCTGGGACAGCTCAAGAACTACATGGGTTCGGATCAGCGGAAAGCCTATCAAGACGCTTTACAACGGATAGAGGAGAAGTTGAAAGGAACAGATTTCACCGAAACCTCCTTCACCTTTGTGAAGGGAGTCCTCAGTGACACGAAACCTCAGGACGAGGCGACGAATCCATTACAGCACGCCTGGGGTATTGCAGGCCAGGTTGTACAGGGTAGCACCATCGCAGGCGATGCGACCAACGCAACCCTCCTCCAACCCCTGCTTCAGGAACCCCTGCGTTTTGTCTGGCGAGTTCTTCTTGAGCACACTGACATATACCTGCGTAAAGCCTGGCAAGAAAATGTAGAGAAGGTTCTACCTGGAACTACCTCCCCTGCGGAGCGCTTTGCCTTACTCCATGCCCCTGGAGGAAAGATTGAGGCTTTCGCCAAGCAATATCTTGAGCCCATGCTCAAAGCGAAGGTCCCGCTTGGCGAGAAACTTCCGCTTGCACCCAATATTACCCAGGCACTAGAAACTCAGCGACAGGTTGCTCCGCTTCTCTCTTCAGAGATTTCACATAGCATGACTGTACGAACTGCTCGTCGACCAAGCATCACGGGGCTTTCGCCCTTGGTAGAAGACGAAACGTTGCTTTCGATTACTTGCGGTGAAAAACACTACGCAATGTCAAGCCGATCGGGACAAGAAGCATCGATGATCGTGCCTTGGTCATATCAAGGCTGCGGGGACGTTACCCTGTTGATCTCTTTCTATTTCTTTGATCGCGAGAAACGAGGGGAAGCGACCCAACAGCACGGTGAGGAGAAAACGACAACTCAAACGAGTCAGAAGATTCGTATCACCAAACGTTATGGAGGAGCGACTGCATTTTTATATTTCCTGCAAGATCTTCGGAGTGGTGAGCATAGTTTTCAGATGAGCGATTTTGAGCCAGATCTCGACGCAAAGGCTGTCCTCCAGCAAGGTGCGAATTCGGTGAAAGTGTACTACCGCGTGAGTGTACCACCCGCGCTCGAAAAGCTAACGGCTGCCCTTCAAGCAGCCACTGCCCCCGAGAACAGATCCTGACTTTACCAAACGGCTTCTCCAACAGCGCAAGGAGGGACAGGGAGAATTTCGCTAACAGGATCATGCTCACCGCAAGGACACCGACGATCCAAATAGCGACAAATCAATGAGGTCCCTATAGCTCTGCCGCCGAGATCCCTGTGTCGGATGGGAGCTCTAGTCATCGTTGAGGATTACCCCCACCCCCTGCCCATCGAATATCGTCGCCCCACTGGCCCCGCTCAGATTGACCGTGAACGCCTCGTTCCCCTCCATCCCCGTGTCCCCCACCACGTTCACCGTCACCGGCTTGCTCGTCTCCCCTGGCGCGAACGTCAGTAACGTCAGTGGCACTGCCGTGTAGTCCCCAGGTGCTACCGCACTGCTGTTGGCC
>JAYVFX010000943.1:0-2696 GCA_043772795.1 Deltaproteobacteria bacterium | reverse complement strand
GTCAAGAACATTGCCAAGCCCGTGCGGGTGTTTCGCATCCTGCTAGAGCCCGATGCCGCTTCCTCAGACAATCAATCCGTGCTTCGACAGGCTCAGCACGAACGGACACCGACTCCGGTCACCCTGAGCTTGTCGAAGGGTGCTCAACAGAAACGCAGGGGGAGACTGTTGCTGGTAGGGTTGGTGCTCATTGTGGGCGGGATTGTGACCGTGCGGTATCTTTCTCGTCCCCCACTCAATCCTCAGCCCTCAGCACTCGTTACTGAGGAGGCACAGCCTCCGTTGCCCTTGCCCGACAAGCCCTCCATTGCCGTCCTACCCTTTGTTAACATGAGTGGCTCTCCTGAGCAGGAATATTTTAGCGATGGCCTCACTGAGGTCCTCACCGGCGATCTCTCCAAGATCTCCAGTTTATTTGTCATTTCTCGCAATTTGGCCTTCACCTACAAGGGCAAAGCAGTGAAGGTGCAAGAAGTAGGGCGCGAGATGGGAGTGCGGTACGTATTGGAAGGTAGTGTGCTGAAGGCTGACAATCAGGTGCGGATCAACGCGCAGTTGATCAACGCCACCACCGGCTATCACCTGTGGGCCGAGCGCTATGACCGGCCCCTATAGGCCATCTTGACGCTGCAAGACGAGATCGTGGAGAAGATCGTAACGACGTTGAAACTGCAGCTCACGTTGAAGGAGCAAGGGTAGGTGGTGCGCAAACACACGGACAACCTCGAGGCTTACGATGCCTTCTTGCGCGGGGTGGAGTATTTTTGGCGCTTCATGCAAGAGACTACGGCCTAGGCGCGGCAGATGTTTGAGAAAGCCGCTACGCTGGACCCGCAGTATGCGGAGGCGTACACTTGGCAGTCATCTATAGCGAATTAAGCCGAGAAGAGGAGGCCCGGGTTGAAGGGACAGAAATCCTACGGATCAGTCCCAATTTCTCTCTGGAGGAGGAAAAGCCGAGACTCCTCTTCAAAGATCCAGTAGAAGCAGAGCGCTATCTTGCCGCCCTGCGCAAGGCGGGGCTGAAATAAATTATGAATGCGGAATGCGGAATGCAGAATAGAGAACACAGAATCGGGAAAAATGAAGAGTGAAGAATAGGAAGACAAGCTAAAGGCTGAAGGGGAGGAAATGAAGAGTGAAAAGTGAAGAGTAAAGAATGATGAATAAGGGACAATTTGTGATAAAGGCTGGAGGCCACAAGGAAGACATCCTCACAGAAAGTTGCAGACTGCCAGCTATGGGCGGGGACTCCCTTGAAGAAAGGAAGGAACTTATGGATTTCGGTGTGATCTTTCTCTCACATGTTGAGAGTTACAAGGAAGCGGCGGTTGCCGAGAGTAAAGGTTTTACGCATGCCTGGTTCGGTGATTCGCAGATGGTGTGGGCTGATGTCTACCAGTGCATGGCTCTATGCGCGACCCAGACCAAGACGATCAAACTCGGCACTAACGTTACCAATCCCAGCTCCCGTATTGCACCTGTCACTGCCTGTAACTTTGCGACCCTGAACACCCTCGCTCCAGGTCGAGTCATCATGGGCATCGGGACAGGCAATACCGCCCGGCGGACACTCGGGATGCCTGCCGCCAAGCTCGCAGAACTGCGTACCCATGTGGACGTATGTCGTGGGCTGTGGAGTGGTAAGACCGTCCCGTATCAAGAAGGCGAGCGACGGCGCATGATTAAGTTTCTCAATCCGGACACTGGGGTCATTAACCTCAAGGAGCCAGTTCCGGTCTTTGTGGCGGGCAGTGGGCCCAAGACGTTAGAGCTGGCTGGAGAAATTGGTGACGGCGTCATCCTCTTCGGCACAGTTGGTGATAGTCTGCTCAAGTATACGCTGAGCCATGTTCGGCGCGGCGCTGAGCGCGTGGGCAAACGCCTGGAAGACCTGTACATTCTGGTGCTCACGGCGCTTCACTTCACCAAAACAGGGGAGAGGTTAGCTGATCTCCAGCAAGCGGTAGGGCCACTGGTCGTTTCGGAGTGCAACATCTTTGCTCTTTCAGTGACGGATCCCTTTCAATTGCCAGGCGACATCCGTGATGACCTCATGGCCTTCAAGTATGCCTACCGCACGCCAAATGCGCCGATCGAGACGCGTCATCTCGACCTCTACACTGATTATTGCGCGGAGTTTAAGCCAGAACATGCCCCACTGGTTACAGAGCGAATGATCAAAGAAACCACGCTTACTGGCACGCCCGAGGAGATTCGTGAACGGATTCGTCAGATGGAAGCGATGGGCGTGAAGCAGGTGGCAGTGGCAGGAGGTGAGCCGGAGATTGCCGAGTTCGCTACGCAGGTGATTGGGAAGATGAAGTAGGACTGGTGGGATCTGAGCGATCAACAAGGAAACCTTCTTGCCACAGAACCTTATCGGCTGTTCGCCAGTGATGTGATGCCACGCTTGCACAATCTGAACTACTCCCATTTCAAGCAGCTTTGTGAAGAGTCCAGTTGGGGCGGTCTTCTGGCCGCTCCTGTCTGTTCTCTTGTAAAACTTTCTCCATAAATACCGTGCAGGGGCCATCATTGTAACGCTCGATAAAGGAAAAGCCGAGCTGTTGATACAGTTTGATGGCTGCCGCTTGTTTCTCGCCATCGGCGACATCAAGTCGCATGCGCTCATACCCTTTTGCAGTAGCAAACTCTAATATTTGGTGCGCCATTTGCCAACCGAAACCTCGCCC
>JAYVFX010000942.1:0-1927 GCA_043772795.1 Deltaproteobacteria bacterium | reverse complement strand
GGCAATCTCCGCGCACCGACAGTCCGCAAAGGGAAGAAACTGTTGATCGGGTTTGAGCCAGGAGCGTACGAAGAAGTGCTTGGGTAAGGAAAGTTTCTGGTTTCAAGTTTCAAGCCCTCGTAGCGTGCGCCATGCGCACGAATGGGGGCGGTTGGGGGGTCGCGCACACAACGCGCGCTACGCAGAGTGTACCAATCTTCTGTGGTCTGATTTAGTTTCGAGTTCCTAAAGAGCAGCTTCCTACGAGTAAGGACAGGATTAGACATATGGCGGCAATCGCACAAACATTGAGGATCGACGATATCCCTTCCGAACCTCATACTCGCCTGTGGACTTGGGAAGAGTATTACAAAATAGCTGAGGCTGGCGTGTTGCGTCCTGGAGAACACGTAGAACTCATTGGGGGAAGGATTGTCACAATGAGCCCACAGAATAATCCACATGCAAATGGACTTCTCCTAGTGTATGAGGAATTGCGGAGAATTTTTTCCTCTGGTTATGTGGTGCGGATGCAACTTCCATTAAACCTAAGCCTTGTTTCTCAACCAGAGCCTGACCTCGCAGTTGTGCGAGGAACTATTCGGGATTACACCAGTCTCCCAACAACGGCCCTCCTCATTGTCGAAATTTCAGACTCCACTCTCGCTTTTGACCGCGGCGCAAAAGCGAGTCTCTATGCAAGCGCTGGCATTCCAGAATATTGGGTGCTCAATTTGGTTGATCGCCGCTTAGAAGTCTCGCGCGATCCGATTGCGATGCCAGGACAGCCGTACGGCCACGGCTACCGCACCTGTTCGCATTATCTCACGGCAGATGCGGTAGTACCGCTAACAGCAGGACAGGGAAGTGTGACGGTTGCGGATCTCCTGCCTTGAGCAGTAATGAGTGATGAGCGATGAGTAATGAGCAATAAAAGGGCAAGACGATCCGCAAACTCGTTACTCATTACTCGTTACCCATTACTCGTTACTTCCCCGTAAACGCCTTCCCCCACTGATCGACACACGTCACTTCCTCGACTGTCATCCGTTGCACTGGGCCGAACTTGCCGCGCGGATATCCGATCGGGATGAGTGCGTAGGTGTTCACGTCATCGGGCAGTTTGAGAATGGGCTTGAGGTCTTCCTCATACAACGAAGCAACCGTCGTTAACGTCGCCCCAAGTCCGTGCGCCCGGCAAGATAACAAGATGTTCTGCACAGCTGGATAGATACTCGATCCAGATAATCGTCCCAGTTTTGCCGCAATCGCCGCCGGCATCGTCCGTTCCTTCAAACAAGCAATGAGCAGCACCGGCGCTTCTGCCATATGTTCAGCTAAGTGCGTCGCCGCATCAAGGATGCCACGCAGCTTCTGATCTCCCAGATGCTCAGGCGCGGGACGATTACGGTACATTGCCTGCGCATCCGCCCAGCCTTTCAGATACACTTTCTGTATTTGTCGCTTAACCTCAGGATCTTTGACTACCATAAATCGCCAGTGTTGATTATTACCGCCACTGGGGGCGCGGAGTCCCGCATCGAGAATCTTGTAGATCACCTCATCGGGTACCGGGTCCGGCTTCAAGTGACGCATACTGCGGGTCGAAAACATAATTTCAAATAAACCAGGATCAGCCATATTTGTCTCCTTATCATGCTCAACAACGAACTCCCACCTTGTCGGGAGATCATGGTGGCGCTACAGTAGCTAGCCAAAATTGGGGTACGGTCCTCTCAGTTAGGATTCTGATGCATTCCTTTCCGTCATGCCCGCGCAGGCGGGCATCCAGCTTTCCCATCTCTCCCTCCTGGATTCCCGCTTTCGCTGGAATGACACAATCTTTCGCTCTCCATCAGTGTTGTAGGTATGGAGAACAGGTCGTGATCCCACATCGTGAGGTTGCTATTGTGCGGACCGTCTGCTTCCCTGTCAAATCGATTATTTC
>JAYVFX010000941.1:0-5965 GCA_043772795.1 Deltaproteobacteria bacterium | reverse complement strand
GTGCGGGCTTGCGCTTCGACCTTCTTGAGCAGAGTATCCATCTCGGTCAGTTTGGCGGGAAACTCTGGCATGAAATAGCCGGTGTCGGAATCGACATCTAACGCCGCTTTTTCCGCCGCCAGAATCTTGGCATGGTGCTTTTCCTCTTCGGCCAGACCCAGAAAAAAACTCTCTACGTCTTTCTCGTCGTTCAAGCTTCCGGCGAACTGGCTGTAGATATCAGCGCAACGGTCCTCCAGCATACTGCAACGTTTGAGCACTTCGGTCATGAACATAACGTTTCTCCTCTCTCTTCCCTAGTCAGAGCAATTTTCGTTCCCGGGCGGCCTGTTCCAACGCCTCACGAAACTGTGGATGGGCAATATCGATCAGCGCCCGCGCGCGTTGCCGCAGCGTCCTCCCATAGAGTTGCGCAACCCCGAACTCGGTGACGACATAGTGCACATCACCCCGCGTGGTCACCACTCCAGCGCCGGGCTTCAGGAGGGGAACGATCCGCGACATCGTGCCACGTTGGGCAGTCGCCGGGAGGGCGATGATCGGTTTACCGCCACGCGAACGCGCGGCACCACGCATGAAATCAAGCTGCCCGCCAAAGCCTGAGTAGATTGCCGTGCCGATGGAATCGGCACACACTTGACCTGTGAGATCAATTTCCAGTGCTGAATTGATGGCAATCAGATCGTCGTTTTGGGCGATGACGAAGGGGTCGTTGGTGTACGATGAGGCATGCAGCTCGAAGGCCGGGTTGTTATCGACATAGCGATATAGGGCGTGGGAGCCCAACACGAGCGTGGCGACTGCTTTGCCGTGATGCAACGTTTTCTTCTCGTTGGTGATAATCCCAGCTTCCATTGCCCGCATGACTCCATCGGAAATCATCTCGGTATGAATACCGAGGTCGCGCTTGCCGGTCAGACTGGCCAAGACTGCGTCTGGAATGGTGCCGATGCCGAGCTGTAAGGTCGCGCCATCCGGAATCAACCCCGCGATGTGTGCACCGATGCGTTGCTCCACTTCACCAAAGGTCCCGCAGGAAAACTCCGGTAGTGGCTCACTGCATTCGACGACCGCATGCACATGGGAGACGTGTAAAAAAGCATCGCCCAGCACGCGCGGCATCTCGTCGTTCACCTGGACAATGACAGTCCGCGCTGCTTCAGCGGCAGCGTGCGACGCGAGGACTTCAACTCCGAAGCTCATGAAGCCGTGTTCATCCGGTGGCGAGACATGTAGCAACGCGACATCGGGGCGCAGTTGACCTGAGGTGAATAGCCCTGGAATCTCCGAGAGAAAGATCGGGGTGTAGTCGGCTTTACCGGAATTGACCGCCTCACGATCGCCCGGACCGACAAACAACGCGTTATGCTGGAAGTGTTCGTCGAGCCCAGGGGTGGCAAACTCCTCGCCCATCAAGAGTAGGTGGACCAGTTGGATGCGTTCCAGTTCGTCCTTGCGGTCGAGTAACGCACGAAACAACAGGCGCGGCGTGGCCACATTGCCACTGGTAAACACCCGATCGCCACTCCTGATAATCCGCACCGCCTCACGAGCGGTTACACACTTGCTGCGATAGTCATCCTGCCAAGACATAAGGAGTTCCTGTGAACAGTTAGGATGGAAGCACTTCGCCCTCGCGGACATGGACGGTTGAGCCATCGTCCAAGGTCACCACCAGACATCCCTCGGCATCCAAGTGCAAGGCAATACCTTCCACACGAATACCGCCTTCGTGGATCGTGACGCGCCGACCAAGGAACGAACGACGCTGCCACTCGGCGATCACTGACTCCCTGCCGTTGGCGAGAAATTGAAAATGCCATCGTTCGAGATTTTCGAGAACACGAGCAGCCAGCGCGTTGCGATCGATGGTATGTCCGAGTGCCTCGAAGACCGAGGTCGCACCTACAGCTGCTTCGCCATAGAGATGATCCATGCTGTTGCGGCTGATGTTGACATTGATGCCAATCCCCAGAATGAGCGCATCGACCCGCCCCTTGATCGCATGCAGTTCGGCGAGGACACCTGCAATCTTCTTGTCGTCAACCAGTACGTCGTTGGGCCACTTGACTTGCGCGGTCACCTCGTAGAACGCCAAGGCATCAGCGATCGCGAGGGAGCCGATCAGTGTATAGAAATGCGCATCCGTGACAGGAATCGCTGGTTTCAACAGCACGGAGAGGTGGAGATTCATGCCAGGGGGAGAACACCAGGGCTTGCCGACCCGTCCTTTTCCAGCGGTCTGGGCGTCGGCCACAACGACTGTGCCTTCGGCCGCGCCCTCTGTGAGCAGCCGCCCTACGGCAGCGTTGGTCGAATCGACCTGTTCCCAATAGTGCACCACGTTTCCCAAGAGGCGGGTCTGGGCTGCCTGCTTTACGCTATCTCCACTAATAGGTGTCATGTCCTCACCCTTTCGCGTGTTTCGTTACGTGATGGTTATTGTCTTCGGCACTCTTCTTCTGCTCGGTCTCGGTCCCGCCCGTTGGAATGCTAAAGGCCTTGAGCCCGGTTGCCAGGGCCTGGAAGCGTTTGTTAACCATGCCGTTTACAGTCTCAGGTTCTGCAGTCGTTCCTGCGCGGACACCTGTCAGTAGCTCAATGCCTTCGTCGATCGTACGGATGGGGTAGATGTGAAACTGTCCGTTCTCGACCGCGGTAATGACATCCGGGCGAAGAATCAGGTGCCGCACATTCGCGACCGGTATCAGTACACCTTGTTTGCCCGTCAAGCCGCGAATCCGACAGACGTCGAAGAAGCCCTCGATCTTTTCGTTGACACCACCAATCGCCTGGACTTCTCCCCATTGGTTCACTGAACCGGTGACTGCCAGGTCCTGGCGGATCGGGAGGTTGGCAACACCAGACAGGAGCGCATAGAGTTCTGTCGATGACGCGCTATCGCCTTCGACGCCAGAATAGGATTGCTCGAAGCAGAGGCCGGCGGAGAGAGCCAAGGGTTTGTCCTGGCCGAAGCGGTTGCGCAAGTAGCCAGACAGAATCAACAGTCCTTTGTCATGAATCGGACCGCTCAGTTTCGACTCGCGCTCGATATTAACGATGCCCGCCTGACCCATTGCAACACTAGCAGTGACACGCGACGGTTGGCCGAAACTGTGATCCCCAAGCTGCAGAACGGAGAGGCCATTGACCTGCCCGACTTTCGCCCCGTCGATGTCAACGAGAATCGTCCCTTGCGTGATCAGTTCACGCATGTCTTCTTCGATGCGATTGGCACGGAAGACGCGCTCTTCGAGTGCTGTTTGGACGTGGTGCGCCGCCACCAGTTGCGCATCGTCTTTGCGGGCCCAATATGCAGCCTCGCGCGCAATGTCAGCAATCTCCGCGTGCGAGGCCGACATCTTTTCTCGGTCACCCGCCTTGCGCGCACCGTACTCTACTAAGCGTTCGACTGCGGCACGATCGAAATGCGGGAGACTCTCTTGGCGACACAGTTCGCCCACCCATTGGCCATAGGCCAGCAGATGTTGTTCGTCGAGTTCCATGGTGCGACGAAAATCGGCGTGCACCTTAAAGATATCGCGAAATTCTTCGTCCCAAGCGTACAGTAATTGATATACGTACGGACTGCCTACGACGATGACTTTGACTTGGATTTCAATGGGCTCTGGTTTCAGACCCGAGGTCGAGAACATCGCAAAGGGTTCATAGGTCTCCATTTCAATCCGGCCGCTTTTCAGGGTCCGTTTCAGCGCCTTCCACACACTGACTTCGGTTAACGCGTCTTCGAGGTTGAATACCAGGTAGCCCCCGTGCGCCCGCAAGAGCGACCCTGACTTGATGCGGGTAAAATTGGTCACCAAGCGGCCAAACCGATCGACCACGCGCTCAATCGTCCCAAACAAATTGAGATACGTCGGCGAGCTTTCGACCAAGACCGGTGCACCCGTGGTGTGCGCATTATCCACGACGACGTTCACCTCGTACTCAAAGAACGGATCGCGCTCGCGTGGGGGCGGGCCATAGGGAAAGGGCATGGGCCCAGCGGCCGCTTCGGGTTCCTTGAAGTCATCAAGATTTTCGATCGTATGATCCTTTACCTCGGCGAGGTAGTCCTCGACTTCAGGAGTCTGCATCTCGTGACTGATGTTGCTCAGGAGAGGGGCCAGGAGGGTGTCACCGAACCGCCGCTCGATTTGCCGGATCTCTTCGGTCAGGGCACGGACGAGATCCTGCTGCTTGGTGGTAAATGCCCCGAGCTCCTCGGCAACGTTCTGTTGATTCGTCTCCAGCGTTTGTTGTTTGGCAGGCGTGAGTTGGGCGAGTTGTTCGGGACTTTCTGCAGGCTTGCCGTCGATCAGTGGAATTAACAGCAAATGCCCACCGGGTCCGGGTTGGACCACGAAGCCATGCTCGCGTGCATACGCTTGGACCTCCGTTGTCATCTCCCGCGCACGAGCGGTATATTTCTCCTTGAGCAGCGTCTTCTCTTTATCGAACGCTTCCAGGCGGAAGGCCTTGGGCAGCTCCTCACGTAATGCCTTGACGAGGTCATGCATGAGGTGCTTGAGCCGGCAGCCGCAGCCTGCAGCGAGCGCGATCGCGCGCGGGGCGTCGGGATGGGCGAAGTTATGCACGTACACCCAATCGCCTGGCGTTGGCAGTTGGGTCGCACGCTGCACAACCCAGTTTCGCAGGGCGGTGAGGCGTTCGGCGCCGGTGAGACCGGACACAAAGATGTTATAGCCACTATTGGGAATGCCGAGGCCGAGATCGAGCGCCGCGCGAGCACGCTTTTGTCCGACGAATTCATGGCTGGTAGAGAGTTCCTCAGTCGTGCGAAAGTCGACCGTCGCTACCACGCGAAAGCGTAACTGTTCGGCGGTGAGTTCCATGGCCGGAGCTGCGGGTGCTACGGCTGTCTTAGGCATGAGAGCGTGCGATTCGTTATTGTTCATCGTGTGGGTTTCCTTTCACGAGAGAGCTTCGGTAAAGTCACGCGAAGAACCCCTTCTGCAAAAACCGCTCGCATCTGGTCTTGCGCGACTGAGGCGGGGAGCCGGAGCCGACGCACGAATTGCCCTTCGTGGCGTTCATGGCGGTGAAAACTACTCTGCGCAGTCACACGCTCACAGACCCGACGACCTGTGAGGATCAGATCCCCGTCGTCACAGTGGACCGAGACATCTTTCTCCTTGACGCCAGGGAGGTCCACTTCCACGATGAACGCGTCCTCGGTTTCGTAGAGGTCGAGCTCCGGATTCCATTCGTCCGTTTTCGGATGGAGCGGGGACCCCCACGGGCGATGGATCAACTCATCGAAGAGGCGATCCACTTCGTGGGAGAGTTGGAACGGCAGCGGCAACCAGGTGTCTTTCTTGGCCATGATGTGTGTCCTCTTAGGGCAGTTCAAAGCTGAAGGCGTCCGGACGCACCGTGAGCACGGAACAGTCTGTCAGTCTGAGGACCGCCTCCGTGACACTCCCTAACAGGACATGGGCGAGGCCGGTGCGTCCGTGGGTCCCCATGACGACGAGGTCCGCACTGCATTCCCGCGCAGCATCGACGATGCACGGCGCGGCGCGCCCCTCGCGGGTCTGTTGTTCCCACGCGATCCCGTCGAGCTGTAACCCCGCGAGAAAGTGTTGCCAGTCGGGCTCGATATCCTCCGGGGTGAGGGGAGGGATAATGACTGGAGCCCCGTCATACGCCGTGGGGTAGACGTAGGAGGAGAGATCCAGCACGTGCAGGAGGATCGCCCGCCCCCCAAACCCCCGCACGAGTGCGAGCGCTTCCTCCGCCGCTTGTTTTGCACCCGCGGAGAAATCGACAGGCACGAGGACGGTTTTGGGACCGACTGGGATCTCACGTTTCGCCAGCAGCACAGGACTGGGCGACTTGCGCAGGACGCGCTCCCCCGTACTGCCGAGGAAGCGTCCCTCCCCACGCTGGCTGACGCCGACCACGAGAAGATTCGCGTCCCAGTTCCGACACGCACGAATCA
>JAYVFX010000940.1:0-8936 GCA_043772795.1 Deltaproteobacteria bacterium | reverse complement strand
TAGAGTTTATTCACAATAAGCCGCCTTTGCGACCTGCCAGCGTTGGGTTTGGGCGTTGACCAGACCGCAGACGGTGCGCAGGATCGCCGTGTAAATCGCGTGCGCGCAGCGAAAACGAGTGGCAATAATGGTCCAATTCTTGACCCACCCGATGCAGTGTTCGATCCGGACCCGGACCTGGCTCAGTTGGGTGTTGAAGACGTGTTGTTCCTGGGTCAACTCTTTCCCCTTGGGTTTCTTAACCGGAGTCTTAACCTCTAGGCGCGGTACATGGTGTTCTGCCCCAGTCTGGGAGTCGGTCACCGTCACCTGGCTGACCTGCTCGGCGAGGCCTTGATAGCCCTTGTCGGCATCGGCCTCACAGCCATCCGGCAAGCGCTCAATAGTCTGGAGTTGATCGCTGAGTTTTTTGTCGTGCGTCTTGCCGGGCACCGCGGCGCTGATCGCCAGAATATGATGCTCGCCGTCCGTTACGAGCTGGGTCTTGAGCGTGAAACTTTTTTTTACCCGAATAGTGCTCTTTGCGCGGTGTGCTCTCGGTCGGCCGCGAGATCCGCTGCTCGGTGGCGTCAATCAGCGCGCGGCGATCCACCAACTGCTCTAACTCGAGACGCTGTTCAGGGCTGAGGGCGGTTCCCTCGGCGAGTTGCTGCCAGACTGCCGGGCAGGGGAGCGCGGCCTGGAGCACGGGCAGCAGGCGGCGCAATTCGCGTGACACATCCGCTTGCGTCGCCCCGTAGAGCTGGGCAACCGCCTCTTGCGGGATATGCAGGCGCAGATAGGTTAAAACCAGCGCCACCCGGATCACCAGCGGCTGATCGAAGTCACGCCCGCCGCCTATCATCCGCTGGCGGTCAGCACGCCCCAGTCGCTGCGCTTCGTAGGCTGGCAGTTGCTCTTTGATTTTCTCGATCAGGTCCCAAAACGCTTCCGCCGACAAGCCGGTGAAGGCCTTAATCACGGCGGGATGCTGGCGCAAACTGCTTTCGGTAAACATGGGATTCCGCCTCATTCCGGAGGTTGGATTGCCGCTGGCTGTAAGATATCTTATTTGCCTTTTATTGTGAATAGACTCTAGTGTAGATTGCGGATTGTAGATTGAAGACTGAGTAAAGTTCAGGTTTTACCAATCCACAATCCGCAATTTCTCTCACCCCGCATTATGAATGACAAACACATGGCATGGAGCTTTACGCACGAGCTTCTCCGGCAAGCTGGAAATTAAGTGGAAATGAAAACCCGGATGCGTATGTGCACTAAGTGCGACGACATCAATATGATGCTCACTGACAGCATGGAGGACATGCTCAAACAGTTCGCCGCGTTCTATGAGGATCTCACAATTAGGAGAGTCCTGTAATTGTTCGCGGCGAATGTGCGTAAGTCGCTCCTGCGCTTTCTCGCGCGCATTTTTATCGAGCGCATGGTAATCGCCACTGGTCATCTCGTAGAGCGTACTTGTCGGATCGACAATCACATGGAGCAGGTACAACCGGCCGTCAAACTTCTTTGCGAGATCGTGAGCATATTGCAACGCCGCAGTTGCTTCCGGTGAAAAATCGGTAAGGAACAGGACGCGCTTCATTTCCATCATGATCCGCCTCCTTGTTTGGGGTCATATGCCCCAGTTCCACGAACGTAAGGTTCCAAAGTTGCCTACCCACCTAAACTAATCATCTCCAGCTTTCGGTGCTTCTTAGGATTGTAACCCGTTGGGGAATTGAGCGCGGCAAGCCGCTCTTCTGAGTAACGGTCGGTGCGCGTCCGCCAAATACCGCTAATGAATGCCAGCAACTCTTCGTCTGTTGCGCCATTACGCATGATCGTTTTGAGATCATGCCCCTGTTGAGCAAAGAGACAGGTGACAAACTTGCCATCAGCAGTGATGCGTGCGCGTGTGCAAGAGAAGCAGAAGGGCTCACTCACTGAAGCAATGACGCCAATATCACCACTACCATCAAGGAATTGATAATCGACTGACGGGGCGCTGCCCTTGTCGCGGCCAACCTCTTGCAGTGGATAGAGGGCGTTAATGGTGTCGATGATCTCCTTCTTGGACACGAGCTTCTCAGACTTCCAGTTGTTGGCGTTGCCGACATCCATGAACTCGATAAAACGCAGGGCGAAGTTATGTTCACGGGCAAAACGCGTGAGGTTGAGAATCTCGTCGTCATTGACCCCACGTTCGATGACCGCGTTGATCTTGATCGGCTGGAGTCCAGTGCGCTGAGCGGCAAAAAGTCCTTCCAACACTTTATCGAGATCGCCGCGCTTGGTGATCTGACGGAAGCGGTCTGGCTTTAAGGAATCGATGCTGACATTGATCCGCCGCAGGCCAGCTGCTTTTAGGGCTGTGACACGCTCAGCCAAGAGTGACCCATTGGTTGTGAGACAAATATCAGGTGGTGTGTCGAGGGCAGAGAGTTTGGCGATCAGGATAGGCAAATCGCGTCGGGCAAGGGGCTCGCCACCGGTCAAGCGAATCTTTTCTACACCGAGGGAGATAAACAGGCGCGACAGTCGAGTAATTTCTTCAAAAGTCAGGACTTCTTTACGTTCCAGCCATTCGTATTCGTCGAGCGGCATGCAATAGGTGCAACGAAAGTTGCACCGGTCAGTGACGGAAATCCTGAGATCTCTGAGTGGACGTTTGTAGGTATCCTGTAGCATATGGCTGCCTAAACTAAGCCTATTATAACTATTGCTTTGCCTCAGCCAAGGTGGGAGGAGAAACGGGGAACAGGTTACAGGGAGCCGGGCCATTCTTTGGTTACCGTTCCTCGCGAAATAATGCGACCTTTCCATACTCGCCGTCATAGCCAGGTGTGATGTGTACTTCACTCCGGCGTACTTTCATGATGCCTTCCATAACACGAGGCGGAGTGCCGTCTGCTAGCGCTTCCTCGTCAAGATCAAGCAGGATGCGTAATTCTGAACCATAGCGAGCAAGCAACCGATCATACTCAACGTTGACTTTCTTGGTATTGGTTCGCTGACCGACTGCGGCAGCGATGATCTCTTCGAGCGGGAGCAGATGGTGTGAAGGAATCCTGTAGGGTGGAGTATGCCCAGCCTCGCGATCCGCGAGTGCTTCGATACGATGGAGGACACCCACAGTGATTTTCTTGCCACAACTGGGACATCGTCCCTGATACATCCTGGTCTCATCAGGAGAGAGACATACCTGACAGGATCGATGTCCATCAAGATGATACTTCCCTTCTTGCGGAAAGAATTCGAGAGTTTGAAGAAATCGTGTGGGGTCACGACTGGTTAGTGCCGTACATACGTCTGTATAGCTGAGGTCGCAATCCAGAACATTCGCTTCGCGTGCCAGTTTCCGCGGTGAGTGGGCGTCAGAGTTTGAGATCAGGGCGATGTTATCGAGAAATGACAGCCGCCAGTTCATCGCCGGGTCGGAGGAGAGGCCGGTTTCCACCGCGCGGATATGACGAACATCCTCACCATAACATTCCTCCAGTGAATTGAAGCCGGACAGTGACCCTAGTACTGAGAACCACGGGGTCCAGACGTGAGCAGGAATGACCTCACAGGCGGGATCGACATTCTTTACTATGACCAACAATTCTCGTGCGGTGCATCTGAGTGTTGGCCGCCCATCGAGTGCCAAATTACCGTGGGCTGCGAGTTGGGTATTAAGACGATCAACCACCGCAAAGCTAGGCGCGAAGATCAACGTGTGAGTTTTTCGGACTCGTCCTTCGTGACGAAAAATATTGGTCACTTCCACCGTGAGCATGAAGCGAACCTCGCGTTCCCCTTCGCGCAGGCGGAAGAGTCCCTCTTCTGCCGGTTCGAGTTGTTGTCTGAGGGAGGCAAGATAGATCGGATGAGTGAAATCTCCTGTTCCAAGGAGAGTAATGCCTTTTCGTTTCGCCCACCACGCAAGACGAGCCGCTTCCATCTCACGACTACACGCCGCACTAAAACGCGAGTGAATATGCAGATCTGCAACAATACGCATCGAGCGCATTTCCTCATGATGTGCTCGTTGCTGTCAAGTAGAGTTTTCCCTCTCCCACCTAAAGGATCCAGGTATTTGCCCGATACATTTTAATAGTTCGCGCCTTTGTCCTTTGTCCATTTGTTGAGAAGAGTGGGGGAGATACTCATGATCCGATGGCGTCAGTCGTTTTTTTGCCGGTCCTGCCTCGCAAATACAGTTCCGGAGCGTTCATCTAAAGACGCTTCTTACTTTTGCCGACGCGGGGCGTGGTTTCTGTTTGTCCTCCTTGCTCTTTTTAGCAGCGTAAGGACAGAGGCCGCGCAAGCGGCCTCTCCGTCGTCGGATGACGTAGCAACAACAAAAACTCAAGACTATCTCAACCTCGATCTCGACGAATTGATTAATATCAAGGTGTATGGAGCATCGCAATATGTACAGGAAGTGACGGAAGCTCCGGCCTCGGTGACCATCATCACTGCCGATGAGATCAAGAAGTATGGCTATCGGACGCTGGCGGACATTCTCCAGAACGTCAACGGGTTTTATGTCACCAACGATCGCAGCTACACCTATGTTGGGGTGCGGGGCTTCAACCGTCCAGGTGATTATAACTCGCGAGTGTTGTTGCTGGTGGATGGGCATCGTCTCAACGATAACATCTATGATCAGGCTGGAGTGGGTACGGAATCGCCGATCGACGTGGATCTGATTGATCGTGTCGAGATTATCCGTGGACCAAGTTCGTCACTGTACGGGACTAACGCCTTTTTCGGGGTCATCAATGTCATCATGAAACGTGGTCGTGACGTCGGCGGAGTCGAACTGTCGACCGAAATGAGCCAGTACGATTCGTACAAGGGGCGTGTCACGTATGGCAAGCGGTTGGCAAGTGATCTTGAGGTCCTCATTTCTGGTGCCTTTTACGATAGCCAGGGACACGGACGCCTCTTCTATAAAGAATATAACGATCCGGCCACGAACCATGGTGTCACTCGTGGTGCCGATGGTGATCGCCTTTACAATCTCTTTACGAAACTGACCTTTCGCGATCTAACGTTGATGGGCGGGTATGTCAGCCGGGAGAAGGTCGCGCCAACCGCACATTTCGGAACGGTCTTTCCTACTGATCGGACTACGGATTACGACGAGCATGGGTACCTTGATCTTAAGTATGAGAAAGAAATCGCTAAAGGATGGGAGCTTGTCACACGACTCTATTACGATCGTTATTATTATCGCGGCAACTTCTTTTATGATTATTCCGAAACCGCTGAGCCTGTGCTCGTGCTGAACCAAGACCATAACTTCGGTGAATGGTGGGGGGGCGAAGGCCGGCTGACGAAGCAGCTGTGGCAGAAACACCGTGTCACTGTTGGTGCTGAGTATCGCAATGATTTTCGTCGCGAATTGAATAACGCCGATCAAGAACCGTTTGCTTCTTATCTCAAGACGAGTAAAGGATCGCGAAACTGGGCACTCTTCCTGCAAGATGAATTTGCTATTCGCGAAAATCTGATCCTCAACGGTAGCGTTCGGTACGACTATTACGACTCCTTTGGTGGGACTGTAAGTCCGCGAATCGCCTTAATCTACAATTGGCGAAAAAACACGACGCTCAAGCTCATCTATGGCCAAGCGTTTCGTGCTCCCAATGCCTACGAGCAGTTCTATACAGGAACGGAATTGAAGGCCAACTTCAATCTTGATCCCGAAAAAATCACGACGTATGAAATTGTTCTAGAGCGGTCTCTGAGTAACTATCTGCGCGCTTCTCTCGCTGGCTATTATTATACGATCGATGGCCTCATTAGTCAGGCGGCTGATCCTGCTGATGGGTTGTTGGTGTTTACCAACACCGAGTCCATTGAGGCCAAGGGCGCCGAGCTGACGGTGGATGGACGATGGAGCTCGGGTCTCGAAGGGCGCCTCAGCTACGCCATCCAAAAGACAGACAACCAGCAAACCAGTCGACAACTTAGTAACTCTGCCCAGCACCTGGTCAAATGGAACCTTATTGTTCCGCTGATTCCCGAAAAACTTTTTGCCGGGATCGAAGCGCGGTATGTCAGTAACCGGGTGACACTCAAAGGGAAGAACACTGGTGATTACTTCGTTACCAACGTCACCCTGTTCAGTCATCATATTTTCCCCGGGGCTGAGCTATCGGGCAGCCTCTACAATCTTTTCGACGAACGCTATGGCGATCCGGGTTCTGAGGAGCATGCACAAGATACCATTCGTCAGGATGGGCGCACCTTTATGGTGCGACTCAAGTATGCATTCTAAAGCCGACAGCTTGCGATAAGTCGAGACCACTTCTTTAGGGAGTGGAGACACGAGGGAAGAACTGAACCTCACTCTAAAGAATTGAGACGCTTTTCCGATCATACCTTAGCAAGCCTTGTGACTTTGTTAGGGGGCTTGTTCCTGAAACAGGGTGGGGAAGACACTATGACCAGAGAGCGGCCAGTCTTTTTGCATGGACTTTGTCGTGCAGATGCGCACCTTAATCCTTTGTTTAGAAGGGCGAGGGCGGGGTTTCACCAGGGACGAGGAATGATTTTTGTTTTTTTCTTCCTTTCTACGCTGGTGACGACAGGGCTGGCGCAAGATACCTCACCAACAGCGAACGATGCGGGCGCAAAGACAACCCAGGACTACCTCCAGCTCGGACTTGAGGAATTGATGAATGTCGAAGTCTACGGGGCCTCGCAACATATACAGAAAGTGACTGAAGCTCCAGCCTCGGTCACGATTGTCACTGCCGACGAGATTAAGAAGTATGGCTACCGAACGCTTACAGATATTCTCCAGAGCGTCCCCGGATTTTATGTGACCAACGATCGGAGTTACAGCTATATCGGGGTTCGTGGCTTCAATCGTCCCGGCGATTTCAGCACGCGAATTCTACTTTTGGTGGATGGACATCGCCTCAATGACAGCCTGTATGATCAAGCCGCAGTTGGCACAGAGTCGCGGATCGACGTCGATCTGATTGATCGTGTCGAAATCATCCGCGGGCCGACATCTTCCTTGTACGGGACCAACGCCTTTTTTGGCGTTATCAATGTGATCATGAAACGGGGACGCGATGTAAACGGAACCGAACTTTCGACCGAGATTGAAGGATATCAATCGTACAAAGAGCGTGTCACCTACGGGAAACGGTTTGCGAATGATCTTGAGGTCTTGATTTCCGGCGCTTTTTATGACAGCCAAGGGCACGGACGCCTCTTCTACAAGGAGTATAACGACCCGGCAACCAATAATGGTGTCGTTCGCCGCGCCGATGGCGACCAATCCTACAATCTGTTCACCAAATTGACGTTTCACAACGTGACTCTGATGGGCGGGTATCTTAGTCGGGAGAAGGTGGTACCGACTGCGCATTTCGGAACGGTCTTCCCAACTGATCGCACCAGCGATCATGATGAGCATGGTTACCTTGATCTCAAATACGAGAAAGAAATCGCCAAAGGGTGGGAGTTGGTCGCACGGCTCTACTATGATCGCTACTACTATCGTGGAAATTATCTTTACAATTACTCGAAAACTGCTGACCCGCTTCTTGTCCTGAATCAAGATTATGATTTCGGTGAACGGTGGGGGGGGGAAGTCCGGCTGACCAAGCAGGTGTGGCAGAAACATTGTGTCACTCTTGGTGCAGAATATCGCGATAATTTTCGTCGCGAATTCAACAATGCGGATCAAGACCCGTTCTTTTCATTGCTCAAGACGAATAAAGGCTCATGGAATTGGGCACTTTTCCTACAGGACGAATTCGCTATTCTTGATAACCTCATCCTCAATGGTAGTGTGCGATACGATTACTACGACTCGTTCGGGGGTACAGTCAGTCCACGCGTTGCGCTCATCTACACCTGGCGTAAAAATACCTTCAAGTTGTTATATGGTAAGGCCTTTCGTGCGCCCAATGCCTACGAACAGATCTATGCCGCCACGGGATTTAAAGCGAATTTGGCCCTCAAACCAGAAAAAATTGCCAGTTACGAGATAGTGTTAGAACGGCCCTTGGGCAATAATCTGCGCACCTCTCTATCTGGGTATTACTACACAATCGATGGACTCATTAGTCAGGGCATCGATCCCGCTGACGAATTGATCATTTTCACCAATACCGACTCCATTGACGCCAAAGGGGCCGAGTTGGCGCTCGACGGACGTTGGTCTGGTCTCGAAGGACGATTCAGCTACGCGATCCAGAAGACGAACAATCACCAAACTGGGCAATCACTGACTAATTCGCCGCAGTACATGGTCAAATGGAACCTTATTGTCCCGCTGCTCTCCGAAAAGCTATTTGCTGGGATTGAGGCACGCTATCTCAGTAACCGTGTGACACTCAAAGGGAAGAACGCTGGCGATTATTTTGTGACCAATGTCACGCTGTTCAGCCGCAACATTTTTCCTGGGCTAGAGGCGTCAGGAAGCCTGTATAACCTCTTCGACGAGCGCTATGGCGACCCAGGTTCTGAAGAACATGCCCAAGATACGATTCGTCAAGATGGGCGTACATTCATGGTGCGTCTCAAATATGTATTCTAGATGGTGGACACCTAATGAAAATTGTTCGCCACATCGTCGTGTCAGTGCTGTTCACCCTCATCGCAGCAGGTCTGGGATATGAGCGCGTGAGCTTTGCCGCTTCACCAGAGTATCAGGTGAAGGCGGCATTCTTGCTCAATTTTGTGAAGTTCGTGGAATGGCCGGGCACGGCATTTACTGATGACAAGAGCCCGTTAGTCCTTGGGGTCGTAGGGGAAGATCCATTTGGGCCTGCACTTGATGCTCTTGAAGGCCAAATTGTGAGAAACCGAACGGTGCAGATAAAACGGTTTTCCAGTACTGAGGGCATACGTAAATGTCATTTGCTGTATATCAGTACATCTGACGAGGGACGGGTACGCGACATTGTCAGCGCCCTCGGAAATGCTCCAGTGCTGACAGT
>JAYVFX010000939.1:0-2142 GCA_043772795.1 Deltaproteobacteria bacterium | reverse complement strand
TGGAAACTTCTCGGGCAAGGGTTCGATGTTGCCTCAACGTGGAAGCGGGGTACCAGCATCGAAGCGCTGACCGACCTTGAGCCACTCGTGGCGACCACTCGGGCGTCGGGGCTGCAGGTGCTGATCTTTGGCGAACCGTTTTCTCATGGACTCGGAGTGCATAATATTCATCAGAATCAGGGCGACCCTGTTGGGAGCCAATGGTCGGGAGAAAACGGGATCTGGCAGGATGGATGCACGATTCTGCAGCAGGCGGCAGACGAGTATGCGGTGTTCATGAATAAATTCACGACGCAAGCATACACAACCGATGCCAACGGGCATCCAATCTAAATCTCGTCAACACACATCCGAGCATAGGGGTCACACCTCCGAGCATAGGGGTCAGGTCTTGTCTTTTGCCATAGCTTTCGATAGTCTTGCTCCATGTCCAGACCCTTACGAATCGAGTTTGCTGGCGGCTTGTATCATGTGACTTCCCGTGGGGATGGACGGGAAGCGATTTTCCTGGGCAAGGAGGACAGGCACCTATTTCTGGGCGTGCTGGCAGAGGTCGTCCCCGACTGTAACTGGGCGGTGGTCCAGAGAAATCGGGGTCAGACTCCGATTTTCCCCAGTGCTGCATGTGGAAGGAAGTCGTGTTGATTTGTGCGTCATGGAGACCGATAATAGAGCCAACGATGCACAACAGCCACGCCAGAAGGGAGGGCCTATGGGCCAAGCTGAAGACCTGATCCAACGCCACATCATTGTACCGCACGGGACCCCCGATCCCAACCTCCGTAAAGAACCCTTCATCCGCGACAAAGGCACACCAGTGTGGGTCGTCGTCGGTTATTGTCTCGGCGGCCATTCCCCCGCCCAGACGGCAGCAGCTTTCGCGTTGACTGCCGAGGAAGTGCAGGCTGCCCTCGGTTACTATACACTGCACAAGCAAGAGATCACGCAGAGAATCGAAACCAGTGAGTCTGCCGTGGCGTAGCCTATGGCCAAGCTCTACCTGGACGAATGTGTGCCCTTATCCCTTACTCCGCTCCTCGCGCAGCACGGTCATGATGTCACTACGGCGATGCAGCTTGGTCTGCGGCAGCGGAATGACCCTTTTCACTTCAAGTACGCCTCTACACAGGAACGCATCCTCATTACGACAAACCAAAGTGACTTTCGCCTCCTGCACCGCTTCTGGATCACCATGCAAGCCTGGGACGTGCTCGTCTCATCGCATGCGGGGCTCTTGTCTACAGCGATCCGCCAACTGGACGAACAGGCATTCGCGCAGGCGATTACTGACCATCTCTCCCAACAAGGGACGGTGATGAATACTTTTTGGATGTGGGACCCAGCCACCGGATGGCATGCTGATAAGTGGTAGGAAAATCGTAGGGAGCATAGGGGTCAGGTCTTGTCTTTTGCCATAGCTTTCGCTAGTCTTGCCCCATGTCCAGACCCTTACGCATCGAGTTTGCCGGCGGCTTGTATCATGTGACTTCCCGCGGGGATGGACGGGAAGCAATTTTCCTGGGCAAGGAGGACCGGCACCTATTTCTGGGCGTACTGGCAGAGGTTGTCCCTCACTTCAACTGGGCGGTGCATGCCTATTGTTTGATGGACAACCACTATCATCTCTTGATCGAAACCCCAGACGGCAATCTCTCCAAGGGCATGCGGCAGGTGAACGGGGTCTACACGCAACGCTTCAATCGCCAGCAGGGCCGCGTCGGGCATGTGTTCCAGGGCCGCTACCAGGCGATCATCGTGCAGAAGGAGTCGTACCTCTTGGAACTGGCCCGCTATATCGTCCTCAACCCGGTCAGAGCACGCATGGTCCGCAGCCCGGCGGAATGGCCGTGGAGCAGTTACCGTGCCACGGCGGGGCTGTGTGAGGCCCCAAGCTGGCTGACCACCGATTGGCTGTTGTCCACTTTTTCCACGCGACGCCGTGTGGCGGTGGCACGCTATGCGGCTTTCGTGGCGGAAGGGAAGCAGCAACCAGGGCCATGGGAAAAGCTGAAGAACCAGATTTTCCTGGGTTCTGAAGCTTTCGTGACACGCCTGCAACGCAACATCACTGCCGATGCCCGACTCCGGGAAATTCCGGCCGTCCAGCGCCGGCCGCTACCGCAACCGTTAGCGCAGATTGCC
>JAYVFX010000938.1:0-6950 GCA_043772795.1 Deltaproteobacteria bacterium | reverse complement strand
CGGCTGCCTACTCCGTCCGCTTCTTACGCCGGAACAAAAATCAACACGTTTGGTCCGACACTTTGCTCCTTCGGCCCTGCAATTTTCGTCCCCCCAGGCCCCGCGTATTCTGGACATGAACGACACGATTGCCCAACCGCTCGGGCCAGAAGAGTACGATTATTACAAAACCCAGTACGAGCTTTTGCGAAGCCAAAAACTTGCCAGCCGGGTCATCCGCGAACAGGAGCTTGAAAAGAATAGCGCCTTTGTCAGCAAAGAAAAAAAGCCCTTGCCCTGGGATTCGATCCGAGTGTTCTTGTTCTCCTCTCCCCCTGCCCCTCCCCAACGACCAGAGAAAGAGCAACTCCTGGGTGTCAGTTATCAAGCGCTCGAAACCTATTTGAACCACTTAGAGATTCACCCAGTCCAGGGAACCCGTTTAACGCGGGTCGCCTTCAGCTCTCAGAATCCAGAGCTGTCTGCTCGTATCGCCAACGCGCATGCAGAAACGTATATCCGCCAAGGAGTGGAGCTGCGTGCACAGGCAAGCGAGGAAGCGCGTCAGTTTCTTGAGGAGAAACTCGGAGAACTCAAAGAACGCATAGAAAAATCAGAAGCCGCGTTGAACGCCTACCGCAGAAGTCAGCAAATCCTCTCTCCGGACGATAAAGAGAACATTGTCGTGGGACGCTTGGTCGATTTAAGCAAACTCCTGACAGACGCCGAAGCAGAAAAAATCGCCCTGCAAGCACAAGCATATCTGCTGCACGTCGGTTCATATGAGTACATCCCAGCCGTCGCTACCAACCCGCTGATTCAGAGCTTGAAAGAACAAACAACCCGATTGAAAACGGAGTTCGCCTCGATCTCAGCCGAGTTTAAGGAAGGATTCCCACGCTTCGATCAACTGAAAGCTCAGCTTGAGGAATCACAGCGCCGTCTCAATCAAGAAATCATCCAGATCGGGAAAGGAATCGAAAACTCCTACCGTACAGCCGAAGCAAAAGAAAAGGCGCTGCGCCTCAAAGTAGAAGAGCAAAAAAATACGGCTCTTCAACTCAAGGATGCCTCAGTCACCTATTCCATCTTGGCACGAGAAGTTGATACCAACCGGCAGCTCTACGATAGTGTCCTGCACCGGCTCAAAGAGATGGGGATGGCGACTCAACTGCGCACTTCCAATACCTCAGTCATCGATCCAGCAATCCCGCCCTTGAGGCCCGCCACACCAAAGAAAGCTCTCACCCTGATATTGGGCGCCTTCATCGGACTCATTGGCGGCATAGGCACGGCCTTTTTCTTTGAATACCTCGACAGTACCCTCAAAACTCCGGCAAATGTTGAACGGTACCTCGGGTTGCCCACCCTTGCCCTTGTTCCGAAATTCGCGGAAGCAGTCCAGTACGAGCACGTGCACGCGACATCCCTTACGGAACTCTCTGAGAACGGCACCAGCACGACCTCTGTCGCTCAGCAGTTACGCCTCCCTCCTCAACCGCCAACCCTCATTCGTGAAGCATACCGCAAACTGCGTACCGCCATTCTGCTCTCGCGTCCCGTCAGCCCACCGCGGACGATCCTTATCACAAGTGGGAGAAGTGGAGAGGGCAAGACCGCCACTGCCATCAATATAGCGGTATCCCTCGCTCAGATGGGAACCCGGGTTCTGTTGATTGATGCAGACCTCCGTAATCCAAGCTGCCATAGCGGACTCCAGACTGATAACGATCTCGGTCTGACAGAGTTCCTCGTTGGTCAAAAAGATCTTTTCGAAGTCATCAAACCAAGCCATACGAGTCGGCTGTTTTTTATCGGCAGCGGCGCTCTTCCTCCCAGTCCGGCGGATCTCCTCGGTTCGAAAAAAATGCAGGCAGCACTGATCCTCCTACGCAACTTTTACGATTATATCGTCATTGATTCTCCTCCTGTACTCCCAGTGAGTGACACCGAGATTCTTTCCCCTTTTGCTGATGGAGTCATTCTTGTCATCGACAGTGAACAGACCCCGTATCAGGTCGCCAAGGATACCCGCCACAGTCTCGAGTCCGCCCAGGCGAACATTTTGGGAGTCGTGCTCAACAAAGTCCAGCTTCAGGCGAGCTATTACGCTCCCTACTACCGCCGGGTTCGCACGAACAAGCATCGCAAAAATACGAGCAGCACCGCTATGAACGGAAATTTTCACGAAGACGATGGCGGAATCAGCACAGCCGAGACACCCGCACGAACAACGGGTGATGAAATGGTCAGTCATCGGGACGACGGTCAGGACGTCGGAGGAGACACCGCGCAAAAGGACGCAACAGAAGAGACTCCCAGCAGTCGCCATGCCGGGGATCCCGAAATTGTTCAGGAGACCTCAGCACCGCAAACAACAACGGACGGAATGATGAACGCGCAAGAAATAGAAGCTGTGGCAAAAACATAGCGGCGAGACTCGCAGCGTATCTGCATTGAAGACGTGCAATTTGAGGAGCAAGGCCCATGGCAGTTGATGTCAAACAGTTCGTAGCAGAGCAATGGCTCAAGGAGGGTGTGCCACGCCCCGAGCATCGTGACCGGCGACTCTACTTCATAGGCAAGCACGGTTTTGATGTCACTGTGGCGACCATCGCGCTGTTGGGCCTCTTGCCATTGTTCGTAGTGATTGCCGCGTGCATAAAGCTGGACACGCCCGGTCCGGTTTTCTTTGTCCAAGAACGAGTTGGCGCGAGACGAAGAAATCTCAATGGCTCGAGCCAATGGGAAGTGGGAACGTTTCCGTGCTGCAAATTTCGCTCGATGACGCACGGCGCGGATCAGTCAATCCATCAAGCCCTCGCCGAAGCCTTCGTCGAAGGGAAAGTTTCCCCCTCTGAAGAAGGGGCGGCTTTCAAGCTCACGGCTGACCCGCGCGTGACTCGTGTGGGCAAGATCTTACGAAAGACGAGTATCGATGAATTACCGCAGCTCTGGAACGTTGTACGCGGAGATATGAGTCTCGTCGGTCCACGTCCCGTACCCACGTATGAGGTAGCAAAGTACCAGGCATCGCACTGGCAACGGTTAGCAGTGACCCCGGGCCTCACTGGTCTCTGGCAGGTACAGGGACGTGGACACGTATCGTTTGACACCATGTTGGCTATGGACGTCGCCTACATCCGGAAGCAGAGTTTCTGGCTCGACCTGAAGATCCTCTGCTTAACGGTTGGCGTGATCTGGTCGGGGCGCGGCGCGGAATAAACACGCAGTGAATCTTTATCAACACCAGCACTGGGAAGGAAACATCATGGGAGAGCAAGTTGGTATTGCAGTTCTTGGGTGTGGCTACTGGGGAATCAACTATGTACGAGTATTTGGCGAGTTGCCACGGGCACAAGTTCTCACGGTATGTGATCAACGCCCTGAGCGACTCCGCGAGATTCAGGAGCGGTTTCCCAACGTCCACTGCACGACGAGCGTTGACGAAGCGCTCAACATGCCTGGGGTCAAAGCGGCAGTCATCTGCACGCCCGCGACCTCACACTATGAGGTAGCGTTGCGCTGCCTCGCCGCCAATAAACACACGCTGATCGAGAAACCGATCACCACGGAAGTTGCTGACGCCGAGGATCTCATCATTAGGGCCCGGGACAAATCCCTCCTGCTCATGGTGGGTCATATCTTTCTCTACAACCCGGCAATCGAAAAAATAAAAGACTACATCACTAACGGAGAGACAGGAAAAGTCTATTACCTCTACGCCCGTCGTACCAACATGGGTCCGATTCGGGGTGATGTAAATGCCTTGTGGGATCTCGCGCCTCACGACATTTCGATTTTCAACTATCTGCTCGATCAAACGCCACGCTGGGTCAGTGCCGTTGGGGCGCGGGTCCTCAGCAACCGCCGCGAAGATGTCGGTTTCATTTCCCTGGGCTATGCCTCCGACATCGTCTGTCACATCCACGTCAGTTGGGCGGATGCCTATAAAGTGCGCGAAGTCGTCGTCGTGGGAAGCGAGAAACGGATTGTCTTCAATGACTTTAACCCTCTGGAACGTATCCGCGTGTTTGACAAAGGAGTCTCCCTCATCGAACCAGAGGCGTCAAACTTTGGTGAGTATCAGCTGAAGATGCGCGATGGCGACATTAGCAGCCCACATATTGAAGTCAGTGAACCGCTCAAGAATCAGTGCGTTCACTTTCTTGACTGTGTGACAACGGGACAGCCTCCGCGTACGCAAGCGTGGGCGGGCCGTGATGTCGTCCGCGTGATGGCCGCAATTGACCGCTCGGTGAAAAATTATGGAGCACCAGCCGCAGTAGGAGAGGAGAAAATTGATGTCCAGCCAGACAATTATGCAACCGCAAGTTCCCTTCGTTGACCTCGGCGCGCAGTATACTGGGCTTGCTGAAGAAGTCGCCCACGCAATTACGCAAGTCTTACGAAAGACGGATTTCATTCTCGGCAACGACGTCGCCTGCTTTGAAGAGGAGTTCGCTGCGTTCTGCGAAACTCGCTATGCGATCGGTGTCGATTCCGGCACCTCAGCATTGGAATTGGCCCTGCGCGCGTACGACGTTGGTCTCGGTGACGAAGTCATTACCGTCGCCAATACATTCATTGCCACCGCGCTCGCGATTTCCTATACCGGGGCCACACCGGTGCTCGTCGATATCGACCCGCAGACCTACACCCTCGACATTGCGCAGGTGGAGGCAAAGATTTCGCCCCGCACCAAAGCGATCATGCCAGTGCATCTGTACGGACATCCGGTGGATATGGACGCACTCATGGCGGTCGCGCGGCGGCACAATCTCGTGGTTATTGAAGATGCCTGCCAGGCGCATGGCGCCAGATACAAAGGCAAACGCGTAGGATCGCTGGGACATGCGGCAGCATTCAGCTTCTACCCGGCAAAAAATCTGGGTGCCTATGGTGATGGCGGTATCGTGGTGACGAACGATGAAAGTGCCAACACGAAGATTCGTATGTTGCGAGACTACGGGCAACAGAAAAAATATCACCACAAGTTACGTGGGTTTAACCGTCGCCTCGATACCATGCAAGCCTCGGTCCTGCGCATCAAATTGCAGCACCTTGACGCATGGAATGCTGCCCGTCGACGTCATGCCCAGCAATACACGCAGTTACTTGCTGGCAGCGACCTCATACTCCCGCAAGAGGCCGCATATGCCGAATCGGTCTGGTACCTCTACGTTGTTCGTGCCGCCGATCGAGAGGAACTCAAGGCCCGTCTCGCAACGCATGGAGTCGCGACTGGAATCCACTATCCAGTACCGATTCATCTTCAGGAAGCGTATTGCGACCTCGGTCATCAGCAGGGAGATTTTCCCGTGACTGAACAATATGCCGACCAGATTCTGTCGTTACCGATGTACGCGGAACTCACGGAGAGTATGGTAAAACACGTGGTCGAAGCGATCGGGCAGTAAACACAACAGAAAAGAGAATCGTGCGAATTCCTTCCGCGTGAAGGTTGAGAGACCTGATGTTATCAACGGCAATACTGCGGGTGTGGCACAAGTTGCCTGTAGCGGATGCGACCTGGCAAGGTGCAATGGTTGTTGTCCTCGGACTTCTTCTCGGGGCCTGCGCAGTCGCGGTCACAGCGCTCCCGACCCAGGTCGCACCGCTGCTTTTAATCGCCGTGCTGGCCCCGTTTCTTGCCATGATGGTGAGAGACCTTCGTAGATTGTTTCTCACCGCTCTCGTCTTCGATATCCCGTTCCGTATCGACATCAACCTCGGATTTCGCGAAGACGCGGCCAAATTTGGCTCAATTGAGGGGTTCAACTTCTCTGTCAGTACGTTCGCTTTGGTCGGACTGTACGGCCTGTGGCTGGGCCAGGCTATCCTTAACGATTCTACGCGACCACGTTTACGGCTCTCTGAGGCTCGTCCTCTCGGGATGTATGTCGCTGTAGTCGCACTGTCGCTGTTAGTCGCTCGCGACCCCATGCTCTCTCTGTTCCAGCTCAACTTCTTGGTGCAAGAGTTTCTGCTGTTCCTCTATATTGTCAGTACCATCCGCAGCAAAGACGAGGTACTGTTTCTCTTTACCTTACTCGTCGTCGGCCTTGTCCTTGAAGGAGGATTGATCGTTGCTGTCAGATTCACCGGCTTCAGCCTCGCGGTTTCCGGGCTCTCCACTGCCGTTGATGCCGGTTACGTCACTGGTGGTGCTGCCCGGCTCGGGGGCACCTTAGGAGCACCGAACAATGCCGCGGCGTATTTTGTTGTCGTGCTGCCGATCGCCATGAGCCTCCTCCTGATTCACACTGAGCGATGGCGTTATGTTCTCGCTAGTCTCGGCTTGGGCCTTGGCGGGATGGCCTTAGTTATTACCCAGTCACGGGGAGGATGGGGAGCTTTTGCTATCGCGGCACTCATCTTTTGTCTCGTCGCGTGGCGCAGTGGAAAATTGTCACCTGCAATTCCCTGCGTGATCGGAGTGGTGGGCATACTGCTGCTCGTTCTCTTCCAGGATACCATTGCGGCTCGTTTTTCTGCGGATGACAACGGGGCTGCCTATTCTCGGGTACCGCTCATGCAGTTAGCGTTTCGGATGATTGAGGACAATCCCGTCCTTGGGGTCGGCGCGAATAACTTCGCCTTCTGTATTCCTGAGTACCTGACTCCCGAACTCGCCAGTGCCTGGCGCTATACCGTACACAACAAGTACCTCCTTTTGTGGGCTGAGATTGGGACGGTTGGGTTAGGCATTTTCCTGTGGTTTTTCTGGTCCGCGCTACGGCGGGGCTGGCAGAGCTGGAAACTCCAGGATGATTTGCTGGCGCCACTCAGCCTCGGGATTACCGCCGCTCTTCTAGGTCATGCGTCTCATATGTTTGCCGAGGCGTTTAATGGCCGTCCCATGACCAACCTGCTTGTTCTTTGCACCGCACTTTTGACAGTCATGTCAATCATCTCGAAACACGAAAAGGCCACAGCGCACCATGATTCGCCACAACACGGATGGAGAG
>JAYVFX010000937.1:0-3633 GCA_043772795.1 Deltaproteobacteria bacterium | reverse complement strand
TGCGGCGGCGCTCAGGGGTGGTGGTTGTTGTCGTTGTGGAGTTCTCTGGTGGGACTTTGTTTTTTTCTTTCGTGTGGCCTTCCAGGAGTTTCCCTGGGCTTCGTTTTCTTTTTTCTGCGGCCCTCCAAGAGTTCTCCGTAACCTTCTTTCAGGGTCGAGCCTAACTATAATTGAACGGCACTGGATGTTCCTATTAGCAGGAACATGTTGCCGCAGATGGTGACATGTTGCTAGATCTAGCAACCACAAAATTCCTACCGCTAGTAACATCGTGATTCCTACATGTAGTAATATGCGTAACAGGAAGTTCCTAGATGTAGCAACTTGTATCCTCTATGATTCGTTCCTTGAGCCCTTATCTAAACGCCTCGACAATTTTGCGCCAACGCTTCTCGTCCTGACCAGGCTGATAGGGATAATAAAACGCGACACGGTCTAACAATCCGTTATAGCGCTCCTTGATCAGTCCGGGCATCTCTTGCGGCGAGCCGGTGATCGTATACTCGGCCATCATTTCATCGGTTATTTCTTTGGCCATGCCGGCCCAATCACCTTTTACGGTTTTCTCGTGCAGCCGGAGACACACATCTCCCCAGCCGTGTGCATCAAGCACCGGCTTATAGGTCCGCGTCGAAGCATAAAAGGAAATCTGGCGACGGGCTTCTTCGCGAGCTTCGTCAATTTCTTTCTTGCTGTCGCCCATGATGGCAAATACAGAACTGGTTATCACAACGTCTTTACGGCTCCGTCCAGCTTTCCGCGCCCCTTCTTCCATCTGCGGGAGGACTGCGTCCCGCAGATACGTAGTCGAATGAAACGGATGCACGTGAAACCCATCACCGAGTTCACCAGCCAAGCGACACATGTAGGGATTCACGCCAGCGACGTAAATCGGCACATGCGGGTGAGCGATTTTGCCGGGGCTGAACGCTGGTGGCATTAACGTAAAGGAATAGAACTTGCCATTGAAATCCAACTTGGTACCGTTCTGCCAACAATCCCAAATGGTACGTAGCGCTTGCATCAACTCCCGCAGCTTGGGTCCAGGGGATTCCCACTTGACGTTGTAGCGCCGCTCGTTATGGCCTTTGACTTGAGTGCCTAAGCCCAAGATGAAACGGCCCTGTGATCCTGCTTGTAGATCCCAAGCGGTATAGGCCAGATTCATCGGACTACGAACAAACGCAAGCGCAATCGACGTTCCGAGCTTGAGCGTATTGGTGGTACTCGCCGCAACGGCCAATGGCATGAATGGCTCATGGCGATTCTCCAGGCTCCACAGGGCATCAAAGCCCATGACTTCCACTGTGCGGGCGAGTTGGGCAACGTCTTTGAATGAACTAACTGTGAGAATAGTGTCAAGTTTCATCTTGTCTCTCCTCTTTTCCAACCAACCTCTGACCGCTACCCCCTACCCCAGATTACCCTACCCGTGCCAGTTCCAACCGCCCGGCCCAACGATCTTCGAGAATGGCGCGGACACGACGTGATGCGGGCGCCGTCAAATCAGGATCCTTTTTCAACCACGCCTCGGCTTCGTCACGTGCCAGTTCGAGAATGCGGCTATCGCGTACGATATTAGCCACCCGGAAATCCGGCAAGCCAGACTGTCGTGTGCCCAAGAATTCCCCAGGTCCGCGAAAGTTCAGGTCAGCCTCGGCAATCTTGAAGCCGTCGTTCGTATCCACCATCACCCGCAGACGGCGAATCGATTCGTCGGCTGGAGTGTACTGCGCTAACAGGAAACAAAACGACGCCGCTTGCCCGCGCCCGACCCGGCCACGTAACTGATGCAACTGCGCAAGCCCGAAACGTTCGGCGTGTTCAATAAGCATGACGGTCGAGTTCGGCACGTCGATCCCGACCTCAATGACCGTAGTCGAGACCAGAATGTGATGTTCCCCCTTTTTGAAGCGAGTCATCACCGCATCTTTCTCGTCACCTTTCATGCGTCCGTGTACAAGGCCGATTGAGTATCCGGCAAAGGCTGTGCGCGAGAGCTGGTCAGCCATGGTCGTCGCCGCTTTGAGGTCCAACTTCTCCGACTCTTCCACAAGGGGATAGACGATGTAGGCTTGGTGGCCTTTGTCGAGCTGCTCTTTCACCGCACGATAGGCTTTTTCCCGTTCGCCTTCATGGAACACCCGCGTTGTAATAGGCTTACGTCCGGGTGGGAGTTCATCAATCGCCGAAACGTCAAGATCTCCATAGATCGTCAATGCCAGGGTGCGGGGAATCGGTGTCGCGGTCATCAGTAACATGTCAGGATTGGTGCCCATCTTCTTCAGCGCGGCACGTTGCATGACACCGAAGCGATGTTGTTCATCAACAATTGCTAACCCTAACCTGTGGAAGCGAATCCCTTCTTGAATCAGCGCGTGAGTGCCAATGACAATCTCGACTTTACCTTCTGCTATGAGACCGTAGATTTCCTGTTTCTGCTTAGGTTTGGTATCACCAGTCAGTAACGTAATCGATACATCGAGTTGTTTCGCTAGGACGGCGAGGGTACGAAAGTGTTGTTCTGCCAGTAATTCGGTCGGCGCCATGAAGGCAACTTGATACCCACTATCCAACGCAGCCAGCGCAGCGCAGAAGGCAACGATGGTTTTCCCGGAACCGACATCTCCCTGCACAAGGCGATTCATCGGATGTGGCGCCGCCATGTCATGGAAGATGACATCAAGCACGCGTTGCTGTGCGTTCGTCAGACGAAAAGGTAACACATCGTGAATCCGCATAACCAAAGGTCCGGGTACGATCGAGAGCCCATCTTCTTTCACCATGTTCCGCCGTCGCAGTGACATCCCGAGCTGCAAATAGAACAATTCGTCAAACACCACGGTCCGATGTGCCGGCGAGGATGCAGTGTTCAGGGTCGCCACATCGGCATCAACTGGCGGCATATGCAACGCGTAGAGCGCCTCGCTCAATTTCATCAGGTCCAAGCGCACATTCATCTCTTGCGGCAACGAGTCAGGAATGAATTCGCTATGCGTCGCGACCGCGCCATGTACCAACCGGCGCATAGCCCCGACCGTCATTTCTGTGGTCTTGTTATAGATGGGCAAGATGCGGGCAGTCTCATCGTCCTCTTCTACCAATTCCATATCCGGGTGGATCATCCACTTGCCACCCTTCATGCCCATTTCGACCTTGCCATACAGCAAGACTTGCGCACCGATCTGATATTTTTGTTGAAAATAACGATGCTGGTAATACCACAGCAGAAAGAGGAAACCGGTTTCATCACGGACAACGGCCTCGAGCACCCAGCGCTTACTACGGGCAACAAAACGACGACCCATGCGCACCAACTGTCCAACAGTAGCGTTTTCTTCACCAGTACGGAGATCCGAAATTTTTTGCACCTCGCGCCGGTCCTGATAGCGAAACGGAATGTGATAGAGCAGATCTTCAACCGTACGGATGCCGAGCCGTTCAAGCTGCTCAGCGCGTTTCGGCCCGACCCCTTTCACGAACTGGACAGGCTTCTTCAGAGGTGGCTGCGACGAGCGAAATGGTACGGATGCGGGAGGTGGTGTTTCTGCTGACGGCGGAAATTGCGTAGTCATAGGAAAATCAAAAGGCAAAAGTGAGAAAAAGGAGTTCTTCTCTTTCTAATATTTTTGC
>JAYVFX010000936.1:0-6392 GCA_043772795.1 Deltaproteobacteria bacterium | reverse complement strand
GCCCGAAAGGAAACCGCCGGCAATCGGATTATACGGAAAGACGCCAATTTCCTGGTGGCGGCAAAGCGGCAGGATCTCGTTTTCAATCTCACGGAACAGTATGTTATAACGCGGCTGAATAAAGTCAAAGCGTGCCAGGTTCTGCTTGTCGCAGATCCCTAGTGCCGTAGCGATGACCCACGCCTGAAAATTCGAACAGCCGACGTAACGCACCTTTCCTTGACGAACGAGATCATCAAACGCACGCAGCGTTTCATCAATCGGCGTGTCTGGGTCTGGAGCGTGGGCATAATACAGATCGAGGTAATCGGTTTGGAGCCGTCGCAGACTGGCTTCAACCGCCGCAAAAATATGCTTGCGCGAGAGCCCACGATCATTCGGACTGCTCCCCATCGGTCCCCAGCATTTTGTTGCAATCACAATCTGGTTACGTCGCTTGCGCTGCGTGAGCCAGGTACCGACGGTTTGTTCGGTACGTCCAGATTTTTCGAGTTCGCCCGCAGCAGGGTAGACATCCGCCGTATCAAAAAAATCCACACCTGCTTCGAAAGCCGCGTCCATGATGGCAAAGCTGGTTGCTTCATCACATTGCTTGCCGAACGTCATCGTGCCAAGGCAGATCTCTGAGACTTTCAAACCAGTACGACCCATGCGTTTGGTTTTCATCGCTACCGCGCTCCTTTTTCAAAAGATTATGACGGACGGCGAGTAATCACACCTTTCTCGCGTAATTGTTCGATATCCAAAGTGGACAGACCGAGGCTCTGCAGAATTTCTTCATCGTGTATTCCGAGCGCCGGTGCTTCAGTACGCACTCGGGTTGGTGTGCGAGAAAACTTGGCCGCCGGACCGGTGATCGGGAGAACAGAACCATCCGCTTGTCGTGTGTCCTGTAGCATGTCACGTTCGCGAACATGTGGGTCTTGGGCGGCTTGGGCATAAGTGCGGACTGGGGCGGCTGCCAATCCCGATTTAATGAACAACGATAAAACATCTTCAGCCGCACGGGACTCACACCAGGCGGCGATCAACGCGTTTGCTTCTTCACGATGGTTGAAGCGATTGGCTTGCTGGGCGAATTCCGCATTCTCTGCGAGATCAGGACTTCCGATCAGTCGCGCCAAAATCTTCCAATGGGAATCTAACACGACCGCTAGACGAATGTGTCCATTGCGACACGCATAAACATTGGCTGGCACCGCGTACGGTGATTCATTACCCCAGCGTGGCAGTGGAACACCGAGTGCGGCAAGTGTGAGCATGCCATTAGACTGGAAGAGAATCGAGTCAAGCAACGAAACATCAACGTGTTGTCCTTCGCCAGTACGGTGATGATGTGACAGCGCTGCGAGGGTAGCGAGTGCGCCATGCATCCCTGCAAGGTCATCACATAATGCCGTTGCTGCACGTACCGGAGCACCTTCGCGATTGCCATTGAGAGACATAAAGCCACTGGCGGCTTGAGCCAGCGTATCGTAGCCAGCGCGATCGTGGTCAGGCCCATACTGTCCGAAGCCGGAGATCGAAGTGTAAATGATGTCGGGTTTAACCGTGCGAACGGCATCATAGCCAACTCCCCATTTATCCATCGTCCCAGGGCGGAAATTCTCTAAGACCACATCAGAACGAGCTGCGATCTTGAGGAAGATGTCTCGACCCTCGGTGGTGCGGAGGTCAAGGCTCAAACTCTGCTTGTTGCGATTGACCGTGGCATGCATGTTAGAAATTGGTGGATTGGTATCGGGGAGAAAAGGCGGAATAGTCCGGCTGATTTCTCCATCCGGTAGTTCGACTTTAATTACGTCAGCCCCAAAATCGGCCAACAGGCACCCACACATCGGCCCGGCCCAAGTGGTTGTGGCTTCGAGAACATGGGTGCCAGCAAGTGGGCCAGGGACATCATGACGAGCGTCACGAAAAAAATCGGCTTTGTTCATACTGCTTCCTCTTGCGGCTGTTAGTTTTCTGCATCCGGTTGCGCTTCTGGAGCTGCCTTGGCAAACGCTGGCATGGTCCGACACAACGAGTCGATTTGCACCAACGTTGGACAGGTAGAGAGATCGCAACCGAAACGGCGAGCATTGACCATCTGCGGTACAAGGCACAGGTCCGCAAGTGTCGGAGTATTGTCGAAACAGAATCCGCCACGCCGAGGGGTCGATCTCACTATTTGTTCGAGGGCGGTCAATCCCTGCGTAATCCAATGCCGATTCCATTCCTGAACTTCTTCTTCACTATGATGCAAGGTTTCTTGCAGATACTTGAGGATACGAAGGTTTTGGATGGGATGAATCTCACAAGCGATTGCTAATGCAATACTACGCACGAGTGCACGATCAGCAGGAGCAGGGGGCAAGAGTGGAGGCTCTGGATACTGTTCGTCGAGGTACTCAAGGATAGCGAGCGATTGAGTGAGAACTTGCCCATCGTCTTCCAGCGTCGGAATCAACCCCTGTGGATTGACGGCTTTATACGTGGGCTGAAGCTGCTCTCCTCCGCCACGACGCAGATGGATCGGTACATAATCGTAGGACAAGCCTTTGAGGTTGAGGGCAATCCGCACACGATACGACGCCGAACTGCGAAAGTAGTTGTAGAGTTTCATGCTCACCCCTCCTACGAGACGCGCCATGGGCCATCTCACCGCTTGTCTCATAGGTCAACGGCTCAGGAGGTGCAATGGGGAGAGAAGTAGGATAAGTAAGGAGCGACGGGTAATGAGTAATAGCTGAGGCCTTGAGCACTTTCATGGCGGGCGCAGCCACCGGTCACAACTTAATCCGTTTGCTGCGTTGCAATTCCCTCTCCCTCCGGGAGAGGGCTAGGGTGAGGGGAAGAAAAAGGGATTTTTTACCTCTTGTTTCCCTCATCCTGACCTTCTCCCGGAGGGAGAAGGAACCCCTACTCGTGACAGTGCAACTAAAAAACCGGCAGCTCCTCTTAAGCTGTGACCGGTGGGGCGCAGCCCGCCCTGCAGCCAACTAATCGGCAACGAGGTCCCTCACTAAAGCTTCATTCGATGGTGCTTTCTCAAAAAGTGACAGAATTAATTTTGTTCCTTCGACCGGAGTGAGATCTGCGACGCGTCGGCGCATCATATGGGACGCTTTGAGTTCGGCAGGTGTGAGGAGCTGATCTTCTTTGCGGGTGCCGGATTTGGCGATGTCGAGTGCAGGAAAGATGCGGCGGTCGGCGAGACGACGATCAAGCACAATCTCCAGATTACCGGTGCCTTTGAATTCCTGGGCAATCACATCATCCATCACGCTACCAGTATCGATCAGTGCGGTAGCAACAATTGTCAGCGAGCCTCGCCCTTCGAGTTGCCGGGCCGTTCCAAAGAATCGCTTCGGTAGCTCCAGGGCGCTAGCGTCGAGTCCGCCGCTCATCGTGCGTCCAGTCCGTGTATTGAGATTGTGTGCCCGTGAAAGACGGGTGAGCGAGTCAACGACGATCACCACATCATGCCCGGCAAGCGCATCAATCATCACTCGTTCGAGACAAGTCGCAGCGGTTGCCAAGTGTTCCTCAAGACCGCGGTCGTTTGATGAGGCAAAAAGCTCTGCTTTGATGGAACGACGAAAGTCGGTGACTTCTTCTGGTCGTTCATCCACCAACAGGCAATAGAGCTTGGCCGCTGGGGCCCCAGCACTCACGCCATTACAGATATCTTTGAGAAATGTCGTCTTCCCTGTTTTTGGCGGAGCGAGGATCAGGGCGCGTTGCCCAAAACCGATGGGACAAAGCAGGTCGATCACTCGTAAGGTCAGCGGCGCTCCAGGACCGGCAAGGGGAATCCGCCGAGTTGGGGCGAGGGCGACTAACGACTGAAATTCTCGTAACGCTTCACTCTCTCCTTGGCCTTTTTGCGAAGAGTCCTGTTGTTGCCTAGGTCGTTGCCTCCACCTCCCACCACCACCACCGCCACCACCGCTACGTCGCGGATGTTGCATGTTGCTATTCCCTCACTCCAACTCTGACAATATTGAGCACATTGTAGCTTACTTTTGCCCTTTTGTACTATGTCGTGACGACTATTCTTGCTGGCTGACAGCAGATTACTCCCTCAGATATAGTGCGCGCTATGACGGAACGAATATATCGGGTTGGTGTCGATATTGGCGGAACCTTTACTGACATCTTTCTCTTGTCAGACGACGGCAGTGAGATCGTGATAGGGAAAGTCTTAACGACCCCGCGAGATCCCGCCGCAGCCGTTGTCAATGGTTTGCGGACTTTGCTCAACGAACGCAACATTCCTCCTTCGTCCGTTACCCACTTAGTACATGGCACGACGCTCATTACCAATGCCATCATCGAACGCAAAGGGGCAAAGACTGGCTTGATTACGACGAAAGGGTTTCGTGACGCGTTAGAGATTGGCCGCGAGCGTCGCTATGACATCTATGACCTCTCGCTAGAAAACCCTGAACCTCTCGTTCCCCGTTTCCTGCGACGTGAAGTCAACGAGCGTTTAGATAATACGGGCCAGGTTATGAAGCTGCTCGACCCACAGGACGCATTGGCGGTGATCCGTGGGCTTGTGAACGATGGTGTCGAGGCCATTGCGGTATGTCTTCTGCACTCGTTTCGCAACCCGGCGCACGAGTTGCTGATCAAGAAGCTCGTGGCCGCACATTTTCCGCACATTTTCTGTTCACTGTCGTGCGAGGTGATGCCGGAGATCCGTGAATATGAACGTACCTCAACGACGGTGGCGAATGTGTACGTGAAACCCCTAGCACAACAGTACCTCAACAAACTCAACGCCGATCTGCGTACACTTGGATTGCCGCGCGATATTTTCATTATGCTCTCGAATGGTGGCATCACCAGTTGTCGCGTAGCTGGTGAGTATCCGATTCGCCTGATCGAATCCGGGCCGGCGGCAGGAGCACTGGCTGCCGTATTTTACAGTACCCATCGCCAACTCGACCGTGTGATCTCTTTCGACATGGGTGGAACAACGGCGAAGATTTGTCTGATCGACTATGGGAAGCCCCTCCTGACGACTGACTTTGAAGCTGCGCGCGTCTACCGCTTTAAGAAAGGCAGTGGTCTACCACTCAAAGTGCCGGTGATTGAGATGATCGAGATTGGCGCGGGCGGAGGAAGCATTGCTCGTGTTGATACGCTGGGTTTGTTGAAAGTCGGGCCTGACAGTGCTGGGGCGGAGCCTGGGCCGGTGTGTTACGACCGTGATGGTGAAGAACCCACAGTGACAGATGCTGATCTGGTTCTTGGGTATCTAAGTCCTGACTATTTCCTTGGTGGTAAGATGCGCCTCAATCTTGATAAGGCACGCCACACGATCGAAGAAAAGATCGCGAAGCCCCTCAATGTGAGTCTTGTCCGTGCGGCATGGGGCATTCATCAGGTTGTCAATGAAAATATGGCCAACGCAGCGCGGATTCATCTGGTTGAAAAGGGACGTGATCCGCGGGATTACAATCTGATTGCTTTTGGTGGCGCCGGACCAGTACATGCGTATCGTGTGGCTGAACGCCTCAAATTGAAGACATTGGTGTGTCCAATTGCTGCTGGGGTTACGTCGGCCTTTGGCATGCTGACCGCGCCTTTGGCATTTGACTTCGTACAGAGTTATGTCACTTCACTCACTGATATTGACTTTATCGTAATCGATCGTGTGTATGCCGACCTCGAGGCACGTGGGCACGAATTGCTCACTGCGGCTGGGGTCGATGGAGAGGTCAGTCTTTTACGCTCTGCTGATATGCGCTATTTGCATCAAGGATTTGAGATTCGAGTGCCGTTGCCTTCAGGGCGGCTTACGGTGGAGACTCTACCCGCACTGCGCCAGGCTTTTACTGAAGAGTACGAACGTCTCTACAAACGGCTGAACCCTGGAGTCGAAGTTGAAGTCGTGAACTGGCGGTTAATAGCCTCGGGACCACGGCCTCCCATACACCTGCCGACACCGCCCACCGCTGGCAAGACAATTGCCGCCGCGCGCAAAGGCGGGCGGGCGGTGTACATGCCGGAACACAATGGCTTTGTTCCGTGCGGTGTCTATGATCGGTATCTGATCCCAATGGGTGTTAGCTTCTCTGGCCCGGCAGTCGTGGAAGAGCGAGAGTGTACAGTGGTGATCGGTGTGAATGCCCAGGTGCAGATAGATGAAGAGCAGAATCTAGTTATTTCTTTGCTGTAAAACCGGAAAGATTCTAGTAGTCAGTCAGGAAAGTTTTGATGGAGAGCCCAGGGAACGTCATTCCCGCGAAAGCGGGAATCCAGGAGGCTAAACTCCAGGCCACTGCTGAATTTTCCTGGATGCCCGCCTGCGCGGGCATGACGAAAACCTATCCCGCAGAATTAAATTGATTGACTACTAGCCTCAAGCCTCCAGTCCTATCGTAATTTTTGATTTTTGC
>JAYVFX010000935.1:0-7998 GCA_043772795.1 Deltaproteobacteria bacterium | reverse complement strand
GCGCTCCTCAACGACGTGCAGGCATTGATTGCTGCGCATGGTAATCGGTTTCACTTTGCGTTGACGGGATCAAGCGCGCGAAAATTACGACGCATGGATGTCAACCTCCTCGCCGGGCGTGCAATTACCCGCAACTTTTTTCCCTTGACTGGTGCAGAGCTGGGATATCACTTTGCGGTCGAAGACGTGCTGCGCTTTGGCTGTCTGCCCAAGGTCCGTGCTGAACCACACTTGGCTGTCGATATCCTGGAAGCCTATGCAGCGACATACCTGAAAGAGGAGATCCAACAAGAAGCACTCGTCAAGGATTTCGCCTCTTTCTCGCGTTTTCTTGAGGTCGCGGCTCTCATGAACGGCCAGATCGTCAATGTGGCATCGATTGCGCGCGACGCGGCGGTCGCCCGTCCGACCGTCCAACGCTATTTTGACACACTGATTGATACCCTCATTGGTGTGTGGCTTCCAGCCTGGCGACCTCATGCCAAGGTCAAGGAAATCCAGCACCCCAAGTTCTATTTCTTCGACCCCGGGGTCGTGAACGCGCTTGCCGGGCGATTACGCGACCATATCGATAAAAGCGAACAAGGCTTTTTACTCGAGACGCTGATATTGCATGAACTGCGAGCAGCAATGGCGGTCCGCAATTGTGGGGGGCAGCTGTCATACTGGCGTACACCGTCTGGGACTGAAGTCGATTTCATTTGGTCGCGGGCAAAGACTGCGATTGGCATAGAGGTCAAACTGTCTCCCATCTGGAGACGCGAATTTGGCAGCGCACTGAAAGAATTGTCTGAAGCAAAAAAAATCCAGAAGTGTTACGCCGTGTACCTTGGCGCGGCACGCCTCAAGGATGGACCGATCGAGGTGTTGCCGCTTAAGGATATGATGCGAGCGCTGGTCAACGGGGACGTGCTCCCGTGAAGCTGCCCCGGAGAAACGGCGAGTACCACCTCTCCTCCTTACTCCCTTTCTCCGGTTCACCGATTCATTCCCGTTGACGGATGGGTTGTATACTCGCTTTCCTGGCTCACCGTTTTTGACAGACAAAGGCAGTTCATGTTAGCGTGGCTGCCTCATTTGACCGATTTGTTCCGAACAAGGAAGAACAAGCATGGAAACTGCTGGTGAGTTAATCCCTCCGGTACGGGTTCTGCTTGGGCCTGGACCAAGCAATGTCCACCCACGCGTGCTCAGAGCAATGTCCACTCCGCTCGTGGGTCATCTCGATCCCGAGTTTGTGCGCTTAATGGAGGAAACCAAAGAGCTTTTGCGCTTTGTGTTTCAAACGAAAAACGCGCTCACGTTTCCCATTTCAGGCACAGGCAGTGCCGGCATGGAAGCCTGTTTCGTCAACCTGCTTGAACCAGGAGACGAAGCAGTCATTGGGATCAACGGCGTATTTGGTGCTCGCATGAAGGACATTGTCGAGCGCTGTGGTGCGAAGCCGGTCGTGGTCGAAACCCAGTGGGGTAACGTCTTTACCCCAACACAGGTGCGTGACGCACTCAAGCAATGCCGCCGTCCGAAACTTGTCGCTCTCGTTCATGCCGAGACGTCAACCGGCGCGTGGCAACCACTTGAAGAGATGTCACAAATTATTCATGACGCAGGCGCACTGTTTGTGGTTGACGCAGTCACTTCGCTTGGTGGTTGTCCGCTGCAAATAGACGCCTGGGGAATCGATGCCTGCTACAGTGGGACACAAAAGTGTCTGAGTTGTCCGCCAGGGCTCTCACCGGTGACGTTTAATCAGGCGGCAATCGACGTTATTCGTGCGCGCAACTCGAAGGTGCAGAGTTGGTATTTGGATCTCACGATGATCGAAAAATATTGGGGTGAAGAGCGCGTATATCATCATACAGCGCCGATCTCGATGAACTACGCACTGCGTGAATCGCTGCGCCTTGTCCAAGAGGAAGGCTTGCCCCCTCGGTTCCGCCGGCATCAACGAAACCACGAGGCGTTAGCTGCTGGATTGGCAGCCATGGGTATGACGTTAGCAGCCCAAGAAGGGCATCGCTTATGGACCCTCAATAGCGTAACTATCCCCAACAGCGTGGACGATGGTACCGTTCGACGGCAGCTCTTAGAAGAGTATAATATAGAGATTGGTGCGGGTCTGGGTCCACTCCGAGGCAAGGTCTGGCGAATCGGCTTAATGGGAGAATCCAGTACCCAAAGCAATGTCCTCTTGGTATTAAGTGCACTAGAGAGTATCCTACGGAAACAAGGATTCTCATGTCCCCCGGGGGCTGGGGTAAGTGCCGCCCAGACGGTGTACGCGGCAGCATAGAAGAACCTGCAGGATGAGGAGGAAGCGGGATGTGGTGGTGGAAGCAGGACCTGGACAAACAAAGTAAGCATGAGCGGCGACGACACGGTCTTCTCCGTGTCGGGATGGCGACAGTCTTCCTGGCCGCCCTATTTTGCGGCCCTCTCCCAACACGAGGGCATACCGGCATAGGGAACGTTGGCCTGGAACAAGAAGATCCAGAGTTCATCCCCTTCTTTGCCGACGACTTAGACCGTGCTTCTCTCAAAGCGGCGGTACTCCAGAGTGTCACTGCGTTGCACCGACGAGATGAGTCGGAGATCCTAGCCTTTGGCGAACAGCGCGTCTCGATCGCTCTCATCCGAGAGAGTCTAGAAGCATTCGCGGGGCTGCTTGATACCGAACCGGATATCGGGGCTGCGTTGCTACAGAATTTCCATATCTATCGTGTGACGTCACCGATCTTATTTACCGGCTATCACGAGCCCGTCATCAATGGCAGTTTAGTGCGGACAGAACAATACCGTTATCCGCTCTACCGCACACCAAGTGATTTGCCGGGACGTGGAGCAGAAGCGCCGTACTTCTCGCGGGCCGATATTGATGGGCGAGGTGTCCTCAACGGCAAAGGCGATGAGATCGTGTGGTTAGATGATCCGGTAGAACGCTTTTTTTTACATATCCAAGGTTCAGGACAAATTCGCTTGCCCAGAGGGGAGCGCATTCGTGTCGGTTATGCGGGAGACAATGGTCGGCCATATCACAGCATCGGGCGGTATCTCCTTGACCAGCGGCTCTTACCATCTGGCCAAGCCTCCACACAGGGGATCCGCCGCTATTTGGCTGAACACTCAGAAGACCAAGATGCGATCCTGTTTCAAAATCCGCGGTATATCTTCTTCAAGGCCCACTCGACCGGCCCCAGTGGTCCAGTCGGCAGTTTAGGGGTACCCCTCACTCCTGGACGCTCATTAGCCGCAGATCCCTCGGTCTATCCTTTGGGAGGACTCGCCTTTATTCATGCAAAGCGGCCAGTATGGAATGCACAGAATCAAGTGACGTGGAAAGAGTTCTTCCGCTTTGTGGTGTTACAGGACACTGGCGCAGCGATTCGCGGACCGGCACGTGCGGACTTGTTCTGGGGAAGCGCAGCAGAAACCGAAGCTGGCGCAATGGCGCAACCCGGAGAAATGTATCTGTTAGTGAAGAAGCCGTAAGGCGTAACGCGTGATGCGTGTCACTCTTAATACTAAAATTCTCCATTCTGCACTCTTCTTTTGTCGTGTTGCATCTGTCACAATGACGCTATTCTTTGTGAGAGTACGTCGGTTATGAGCACCACCGCAGCAATCCCCACGCTGGGACTACGACATCTGGCACTGAACGTTGCAGATATCTCCGCTTCTGTTGAGTTTTACTTATCCCTGTTCGGCATGCAGATAGTGTGGCAACCAGACGCTGAGAATGCCTATCTGTCCTCAGGGTGTGATAATCTGGCCTTACATAAAATGACCTCTCCACTCACTCAAGCGAATCAGCCACTCGATCATTTCGGTTTTTTGGTACAGACTCCGGAAGATGTTGACCGCGCTGCTGAAGTACTCACGGCACACCAGGTCCGCCTTCGTCAGCCGCCACGCACGCATCGCGACGGCAGTCGGTCTCTCTACTGTTTTGACCCTGATGGCAACGTCATCCAAGTTCTCTATGAACCCACCCTCAGTGCCCAACGGCTCGGCTGAGGGTACCCGCAACGCACCTCCGCATTTCTCTGTTCTACGTCAGTCTCTGGCGTGGGCAATCCATGCTTATACTGCTTCTGGGACAGTGGCTGGTTTTCTCGCTTTACGAGCGGTTGTTGCTGGAGACGTACGTGCCGCGTTTCTGTGGATGCTCATTGCGGTTCTTATTGATGCGACCGATGGTACGCTTGCTCGGGCAGTAGAGATCAAAAAAGTGCTGCCTTGGTTCGATGGCGCAAAGCTCGACGATATTGTTGATTACTTCACGTTTGTCATCGTCCCCGTCGTCGCACTCTATTACTTCAATCTCTTACCTTCCTCGGGAGCCGTATTCTTTGTTACCGTACCGCTGCTCGCGAGCGCATACGGATTCTGCCAGGCCGCAGCAAAGACTTCAGACTTTTTCTTCACCGGGTTTCCTTCCTATTGGAATATTGTCGCGTTCTATCTCTATGCGTTGCATCCCTCGCCGTGGCTCAATGGGCTGCTGCTTTGTATCTTGTCTGTCCTCGTCTTCGTTCCGATCCGCTACGTCTACCCAACTCGCACCGTCCAGTTCCGAGTCCTCACCAATACGCTTGGAGCGGTATGGGTGATTGTCTTGCTGGTATTGGTCTGGCAACTGCCAACGCCGTCGTTGTGGCTTGTTATCGTGTCCCTCTACTACCCGATTTACTACACGGGTGTATCGTTTTACTTGCACGTTACCTACCCAAATACGACAAGAAACCCTTGACATGGGAAAAAGCCGACTCACATTTCCTATAGGTCTATGAGAGAGTGAGGGATTGACCCATGGAAGTAGCGAAAGATCGTATTGAGAGAGCATCTGACTTATGGCAGCAAGGGTACGAAGCCCAAGCGCAAGGCAACGTAGGGACGGCTATGCGCCTCTACCAAGAGTCACTTGCCACCTACCCCACTGCCGAAGCGCATACGTTTCTCGGTTGGGCCTACAGTTTTCTCGGGCGTTACGAACAAGCCATTGAGGAATGCAAGAACGCGATCGCGGTCGACCCCGACTTCGGCAATCCATATAATGATGTCGGCTCATATCTCACACAGTTAGGTAAGCCCGACGAAGCGATTCCCTGGCTTGAGCAAGCGCTAGTGGCAAAACGCTACGAACCACGCCATTTTCCACACGTTAACCTCGGACGCATCTATTGGGCAAAACGAGACTTACTCCAGGCAATACGGGAGTTTGGCAAGGCCGTGGAGATTGAACCGCGCCATCTCTTTGCTCGCCGCGCGCTCGCACTGCTGTCATCGCAATTGAACTAAAGCGGACCACAGAACATTCGTACACTTGCCGCCAAGTGCCACTGCTGGCTTGTCCAGCAGTGTTAATGAGACTCACGGGCAGGCAGGCTACTCGTGTCACACTTGATGTGATAGGCCGAATTCCGCCGGGGGTTGAAACCCCCGACCACCCTCGTGGCATCGCGAGGCGATGGAGAAGATAGACGTGGGGCCTGTTACCGGGGAATGAATTCCCCGGCTACCATTACCGTCTCGCATGGCGAGGTGGTTGGAGGCCGCGTGGCGACCAAACGAGAGTAACTGAGTAGGGCGCATTGTACGCGTCATTTCCTTTTATCGGCGTGACGGATGCCACGGATGACTTGTCCCCATCGTGTACCCCGGCGACTCCATCGCCGGGGACAAGTCATCGTTCCCGCAGTTTCAGCATGCCGATCGAGCGCTTCTCTTGCAGGGGTGGACTCACGTCTTTAGTATAAGTTGGTCCAACAGGTCCCAGAGAAAGTGGAATGATACGGGTGAAGCTTATGGGTATTGAAGAACTCGAAACGGAAGTCTTGAAACTCGATCCTCGCACGCGAGCGCGGCTAGCCGAGCGCCTCTTGCAAAGCCTTGAAACGCTCTCTGATACCGAGAACGAGAAACTCTGGGCGGACGAAGCCGCGCGTCGCCTTGAGGAGTTGGAGACGGGAACCGTCGCCGCACGGCCTGTGGATGAGGTGCTGCGTAACGCCAGGACACAGCTGGCATGAGTTTGGAGGTTTCCTTTCATCCTTGGGCGGAACAGGAACTCAACGAAGCCGCCCACTATTATCACACGAGACGTTCCGGACTGGGAGCGACCTTTCTTGACGAAGTGGAAAAGGCGATCGCTCAGATTACCACAAACCCCATTGCCGCTCCGATGATACGAGGTGATGTCCGCCGCAAGCTGGTACGGCGTTTCCCGTACAGCGTGCTGTATGCGGTCCGGGGAGCAACCCTCCGCATCCTCGCCATCGCCAATCAGAAACGGCGTCCTTTCTATTGGTATGGGCGCAAGTAACGTAGCCTGGATCGAGCCCTTCGACTCCGCTACGCGGAGTTCATCCTGAGCGTATCGAAGGACTCAGGACAGGCTCCGTAGAATCCGGGAACCCTGGGGGCTTTCTCCTGGATTTCGTTGCACTTCATCTAGGCTACAGACTACGAACCTCACGGGCAGGCAAGCTGCCCGTGGCACACTAGATGTGACAATTCCGCCGTGGGTTGAAACCCCCGACTACCCTCATACCATCACAAGGTGAGGGAAAGATGCCGCAGCGCGGCAGGCGGTGGTAGCCCGGCCTTTCAAGGCCGGGACCAAGAGGACCATCAACCTCCTACCGTCGCGTCGCGACGGTAGACGCGCTGCGCCATCCCGCCGTGGATTAAAATCCACGGCTACCTTCACGGCATCGCACAGCGCTGGGAAAGTAACGTCGCCTGGAGGGAAAGACGTAGGGTGGGTCATGACCCACCCTATCTGTGAGGATTATAATTCCGCCGGGGGTTGAAACCGGGGAATGAATTCCCCCGGCTACCATCGTGGCATCGCAAGGCGATGAAGGAGTCACCGCAAAGCAAAGGAGTCTGGCCTTTTACGCCAAGATCATTTACTTCGCACACTACCAACTCAGGCGACGGCAGAGTAAGAAGGACGTATGGAAACAACCATTCCCATCTCCGAATTGCAGAATCAGACGAAGCAGATTGTGGAACGGGTAAAGAATACCCGCGATACTGTGATTATCACCCAGCGAGGAAAACCTGCTGCGTTGTTGGTGAACTATGAAGACTACGAAGGGATGGTTGCGACACTGGAAGAAATGAGCCAACCGGATTGGCGCGAGCGGTTAACAGAGGCAGAACGTGATTCTCGCGCTGGCAAAGGGATCGAGTTAGCAGAGTTTAAAGCTAGAAGCGCCAGGCGTGGTAAGAAGGATTAAGCTGCTTCCGCGAGCTGAAAAGGAGTTAGCCGCCCTGTCTCCTGGCCTTCAGGACCAGATTATCAACAAGCTCGAACTGCTGCGTGAGTTTCCCGAAATGGGCCCGGCGATATTTGATGCGTTTCAAGGGTACTGGTCCCTCTTAGCTGCCAAGAATTCCTATCGTGTCGTTTAGTGGAGTAAGGAGCTGTCAAGAAATAACTTTCCAGCTCTACAGCACTACGGGCTGATCGAATAGCCGAGAAATCGGAAAGGTATTTTGCCTACGGTCCTAACGTAATACCGACCTCGGGTTCTGCCATCCCAGCGACGAGTGCGAACGAAGACGGCGAGTACGTCGCCGTCTGAATAACAGGAGTGGCCCAAGGATGACACCAGCAGCGAATCCTCCCACATGTGCCCACCAAGCAATCTCGGATCTCTGTTGCGCAGCTGAGACATGTGCATACATACCAGCCCCTACTTGCAGACAGAGCCACAAGACAAGAAAGAACACAGCCGGGATGCGCACCACAGGAAAAGAGAATCCTAGCGGTAACATCGTGAGTACTTTCGCAGCTGGATAAAAGACGAAATAGGCGCCCGTCACAGCGGCAATCGCTCCACTCGCCCCAATCATTGGACTCGGGGAGGAGGGAGTTGTGTAGGTTTGCACTAACACCGCACTCGCTCCGCCGAGACAGTAGAATAGCAGATACCGAATATGCCCGAGCCGATCTTCAATATTGCCGCCAAAAATGTACAAATAGAGAAG
>JAYVFX010000934.1:0-3107 GCA_043772795.1 Deltaproteobacteria bacterium | reverse complement strand
TCCATTTGTCCACCTTGGTACTGTGCCGAATAGTATAGGAGAGCAGCGGCAAGGGATAGAAGAAGCTCCTCGTCACCGGCTTGCTGCCGGATACCCTAGTACTTCGTCAGTATGAAGATGAGGGATCGTTCATTGTCAGTTGCGCATAGCGCGGAGGCAGAAACAGGAGGCATCTCTTTGGCAGTCATTCCTCCGAAAACTGTCTACACTGCTGGACAAGCTCCCCGTGTTCTTTAGTGCCACTGGCGGACCAGCGCCTACCTCTCTGACCGCATTGGCCGCCGCCACTGCTTCATGCTGTTCGCCTTCAGTGCCGGCGTGCTGATCGTCACCTACACGCAGATTCCCATCACCGACTCGCTGATGCTGCTGCTTGGCTTCCCGCTCGGCTTCTTCGCGGGGATGGGGGCATACCTGAGTGAGCTGTTCCCCAGTCGGGTGCGGGGTTCCGGCCAGGGCTTCTGCTACAACGTCGGTCGCGCTGTCGGCTCGATCTGCCCAGCCCTGGTCGGGTACCTGAGCGACACGATGCCTCTGGGGATCGTGATCGGCTACATGGCGGCAGGCGCTTACTTGTTGGTCATCCTGAGCGTTCTCACGTTACCAGAGACCAAGGGGCGCGAGCTAACGCCCGAGATTGACCCTGTTCCGACCAGGTGAGCCTTGTGCGGAGGGATTTTGTCAGGGACTGTGTCAATCTTCTATGGTTCGATTTAGCCGGGTCGCCCTACCTGGAACGTTAGGCAGCTTTCAAGGAAACCTCTGCTATCATCTGAAACGAATGCCACGAAAAATTAGAGAACTCCTTCGAGACCTTGAAACTGCGGGCTTTGTGAATCGCGGAGGCAAAGGAGATCACAGGAACTTCGTGCATCCCAAAGTGACCAAACCCATCACCATTTCCGGGAAACTTGGTAAAGATGCTAAGCCTTACCAAGAGAAAGCCGTGACGGCTGCCATTGAGGAGACACAACGATGAAAGAAAGTGCCCGGTACGTCAAGATTGTTGAGTGGTCAGACGAAGATCAATGCTTTGTCGGGAGTTGTCCGGGGTTGTTGTATGGAGGCTGCCACGGGGACGATGAGCAAGCGGTGTTCGTGGAGTTGTGCGAAATTGTGGACGAAACGATTGCTTTGTACAAGAAAGATAACAAACCTTTGCCTCCTGCCACTTGCGGAAAAGACTATGCTAACAAGATGTTAAGCGTTACCTAACCATTCCATTGCAATTTCTTGACAGAGCTTACCTTTGAGCGTACATAAACCCTGTACATATAAAAACTATGCGGAGATTCTCATGGCTATTCAAACGACTTATACACACGCTCGGGCAAATTTGGCGAAGCTCTGCAACGAAGTTACACTCAACCAGGAGGTGGTCATTATTAATCGGCGCGGAGCCCAAGACGTTGCGCTGATTGCTGCTGCCGAGCTTGCCAGCCTCACCGAGACGGCGCATCTGCTGCGGTCGCCGAAGAATGCCGAACGCTTGCTACAGGCGCTGACGCGGGCAAAAGCCCGCACAGTGAAACCGCAAACCGTAGGGAGGTTGCGCGAAGAGGTTGGGCTTGGCCAAAAAGGGTAAAACTGCCGCTCTCAGAAGAGTTGAACGTGATGCGGTGTTTCATCCAGAGTTTCGCGAAGACCTACGCTATTGGGTCGAAGTGGACCGCCAAGTGGCCTTGCGCGCGTTTGCTCTGGTTGAAGCTATTTTGCGGGACCCTTTTAAGGGGATCGGCAAGCCAGAGCCATTGAAATATCTGGCGGCTGGTACCTGGTCGCGTCGCCTCACCCAGGAGCACCGTATGGTGTACCTCGTCAGTGCCGACCGGATTGATTTCCTGCAAGCTCGGTATCACTACTAGGCACTCCCTCACCAACGCCTCTGGTCACTGGGGGCGGCACCAGCCGGTTGATAAAGAAGGAGCGAGCACGATGAAGTTCTCCGAGATGGTAGATCAAGCCGTTGAGTTTCTGCGCCGGAGAGCACGCGTCTCGTATCGGGCATTGCAACGCGAGTTCGACCTAGATGACGAGGCGCTCGCAGATCTGAAAGTGGAACTGATTGATGCCCAACGCCTCGCCGTCGATGAAGACGGGAAAGTCCTCGTTTGGCTCAGACCAGGCGAAATGGGGAAAAAGGGAAATGGCGAAACGGAAGTTGTCAGTGCCCAGTTAGCAGTGGTCAGTTCCCAACCCCCAGCGAGTTACACCCCGCCGCATCTGGCCGAACGCATCCGCGCGGAGCAGGCGGCGCTGGAAGCGCGGGGTGCAACTGACGGCGAGCGCAAGACGATCACGGCGTTGTTTGCCGATCTCAAAGGCTCGACGGCGTTGATTGAAGGGCTTGATCCAGAAGAAGCCCGCGCGATTATTGATCCCGCCTTGCAACTGATGATGGATGCGGTGCATCAGTATGACGGCTTTGTGGCGCAAGCGTTGGGCGACGGCATCTTTGCCTTATTCGGCGCACCGCTGGCGCATGAAGATCATCCCCAGCGAGCGCTCTATGCCGCGTTGCGCATGCAAGAGTCCATGCGCCGGTATGCCGATACCTTACGCGCCAAAGGCTATCCGCCGCTGCTGATGCGGGTGGGGATTAACACCGGAGAAGTAGTGCTGCGCTCGATTCGCAAAGATGACTTGCATGCCGACTACGTGCCGGTTGGCCATTCCACGAACTTGGCGGCGCGCATGGAGCAGCTCGCGGCTCCGGGGTCCATTCTGGTGACGGCCTACACGCACAAACTCACAGACGGGTACTTCGAGTTCAAGAATTTAGGTCAGACGCAGATCAAAGGCGTCGAAGAGCCGCTGCACATCTATGAAGTGCTGGGTGCGGGGCCACTGCGCACGCGATTGCAAGTAGCGTCCCGGCGGGGGCTGACGCGCTTTGTCGGACGGCAGTCTGAACTGGAGCAGATGCAGCAGGCATTAGCACAGGCAAAAGCCGGGCATGGACAGATCGTCGGCGTGATGGGGGAACCGGGGTTAGGCAAGTCGCGGTTGTTCTATGAATTTAAGCTGCTCTCGGTGAGTGGGTGTTTAGTACTGGAAGCCTACTCGGTCTCGCATGGCAAAGCGACAGCGTATCTGCCGGTGATTGA
>JAYVFX010000933.1:0-2761 GCA_043772795.1 Deltaproteobacteria bacterium | reverse complement strand
ACCGATGATGCGATTCGCACCTGGCGCGACCTCGCCGATCGCTATCCCAACACCAGTGCTGGATCAGTCGCTCTCTTTCGTGCAGCCACACTTCTGTGGAATAGCGATCATGATGATGAGGCGCTCCTACTCTTCGAACGTTTGACCCAACAATCCCCGCACCATGCTCAAGCAGCGGATGCTTGGTATGCCATCGGTCGCATCTACCAAGAACGGAAAGACGATGAAAGCGCGACATCCGCATTTGAACGCTTAGCCACCCTCTTCCCCCGCACACAACTGGCACGCGAAGGCCGCTGGCGACAAGCGTGGCTGGCCTATCGTCGCAAAGATTTCGCCGTTGCCGAAACTCGCTTCACGGCCTTAGCACGCGTGGCAGCAAACACTGCGGAAGGTGAAAGTGCGCTGTATTGGCAGGCCCGCACCATCGAACAGCAGGGTCGATCCGACCAAGCCGCTGACCTCTACCGTCAGCTTCTCCGTCGGTACCCTGACAGCTATTACACAATGTGGGCAGAAAAACGCTTAGGAGAACCGCCTTCGACGCTATCGATTTCGGCGGCAGAAACCTCACTCCCCCCGCCGCCAATGGCGCCTATCACTGAGAGTCACTACATTAAGAGTCTCGAGTTACGACAAATCGGACTGTTAGAATTCGCCCAGCGAGAACTGGATATGGTGCGAGAGAACTCACCATCCGACCCTTCGAATGTGGCGTTCTTTCTCAATGAATACCCCCAGGTCGAGGGACATCACCGCGCGTTACGATTTGCGCAAAGCATTGGAGTGAGTGGCGGTAGCCGATGGCGTTACCTCTACCCACAAGCGTACTGGCGTACAGTCAGTACCGAAGCGCAACAAAAGCGACTCGACCCTTATCTGGTGCTTTCGATCATGCGCCAAGAAAGCGTGTTTGATCCTGACGTCGTGTCCCCAGCCCAAGCCTACGGCTTAATGCAACTGCTCCCCTCTACTGCAGCGCGCGTGAGTGGGATGACCTCAGAGGCGGACCTACCGCTCTCTGATCCCACGTTCAATATTCAGACTGGAACGACGTACTTACGACAACTCCTTGATCGCTATGGCGAGAACTTCGTCCTTGCCGTTGCAGCATACAACAGCGGAGAAGAAGCAGTTGATCGGTGGCGCCGCCGCTACCCCGGGCTTGCCGCTGATGAGTTTGTCGAACACATCAGCTATCGCGAAACGCGCAACTACGTACGGCAAGTGATGAACAACTACCGAACGTACTTGCGCCTCTATGGTTCGGGTTCGATGCCGGATGTGGCAGGGTAGCGGAGGTAAAATGGCAATGACGCCAACTCTCTTTCCCGTCACGCGCGAAGCGATTCAAAGAGTTACTCAACAAGTGGTGGCACAATGCCATCCACAAAAAGTGATTCTTTTCGGCTCATATGCGTATGGAACCCCAACCGCCGATAGTGATGTGGATTTGTTGGTTGTCCTGGATACGGACGAACCACAGCTTCACGTCGCCGCCAGGATTGCCGCTGCTATTGACCATCCCTTCCCCATCGACATCCTGGTTCGTACTCCGAAAGAATTACAAGCCGCCATCCAGCGGAACGGTGTCTTTGCACAAGAGGTCGCGGCCAGAGGAATCACTCTGTATGAAGCCTGAAACCCAGGAGTGGGTCGAGAAAGCGGAGGGTGATCTAAAAGTCGCCCGGCGGGAAATGCAAGCAGCCGACCCGGTCTATGAAGCTGTCTGTTTTCATGCTCAGCAAGGTGCGGAAAAGTATTTGAAAGCAATATTGGAAGAGCACAACATTGCTTTCCCAAAAGTGCATGATCTTGTGGCTTTGTTCAACCTGAGCGGAGGATTACTGCCAGCTCTGGCCCCTCTGAAACCCCAACTCGCCCACTTGAGTGTTTTTGGCATTTCTTCGCGGTACCCTGGAGTGAACGCGGATCCGAAAGCAGCAACGGAAGCAGTACAGATAGCAGAACAGGTACAACGGGCAGTACGAGTTCAGCTAGGACTGCCGTAAACGTTATGTAGATTTTGCAAACGTTGAATGTGGTCTACACTACTTTAGCTGAGTGGGCTAAATCGAACCACAGAAGATTCGGACACCCCTGCACTCCTAGTGTGACACTTTCCCGTTTGTCCTGAGCGTAGCGCAGCTAAGTCGAAGGGCGCCGACACAGCCTACACGTGCTTCGACTTCGCCCTATGGGCTATGTTTGGTCGGCAGTGTGCTAATGTCGCGTGGCTCGATTGAGCCAATTTCATTTGGTCTCGCTGCTATCAGAAAAAATTCATCCCCACAACGCTACGTCATAACATCAAGTTCCTTTCCTCGACAGGACTTCACTATTAGCGGAATAATCTGTCGCTATGGGGGACCAAAGACAAGCCTTTGGTTCAAAGGAGGATCTGGCATTTATGCCGTTCAAATATTCGTGCTTTATCAGCTACCGCCACGGGCAACGGAAGATGGCAGAACGCATCATTAACGATCTTTCCGATGCGCTCGCCAGCGAACTTGAGTTGTGGCTCGAACAAGAAGTGTACGTTGATCGCGAACGCCTCAAAGGGGGGGACTTTTATAACGAAGCGTTAGCCACGGCACTCTGTGAGAGTGTCTGCATGATTATGATCTTTACGCCAACGTATTTCAGCTCGGACCACACTTTCTGTGCGCGTGAATACAAAGCGATGGAAAAGCTTGAAGAGCAACGCTTCCTGGCAATTGGTGGCCAAACAGATAAAAAACGCGGTCTGATCATTCCTATT
>JAYVFX010000932.1:0-7733 GCA_043772795.1 Deltaproteobacteria bacterium | reverse complement strand
AGGCGAGTTTTCACCGACGCGAACCTTCTACAGCCATTCGGGAGACCGGAAGGGTGAAGTCAAGAAAGCACCGGCGAGAGCATAGGAACGGAAATCATGGAAGCTAAGGCAATCTTGCGTCATGTACGCATCTCTCCGCAAAAAGCCCGGCTGGTAGCGGATCTGATCCGTGGAAAACAGGTCGAGCAGGCCCTTGCCATTCTTCGATTTACGCCAAAGAAGGCGGCGCGAATACTCACAAAGACTTTGCGCTCTGCAGTGGCAAACGCAACTGATACGCAGAATATCGACCCCGACAAACTTTATGTTAAGGCGACGTATGTCGACGGCGGGACGACCTGGAAACGTTTTACTCCGCGGGCACACGGCCGAGCGACGCCGATTCGCAAACGAACAAGCCACTTTACGGTCATTGTTGAGGACCGGTAATTAAGGGGAACGACCATGGGGCAAAAGGTACACCCAAAAGGGTTTCGACTAGGCGTCATTGAAGGATGGGAATCGCGGTGGTTTGCGGAGAAAGACTATGCTGCCTTTCTGCACGACGATATACGTGTCCGTTCTTTTATCAAGAAACGATTGCAGCACGCCGGAATTGCAAAAATCGAAATCGAACGAGCTGCAAATAAGGCAAAGATCAACATCCACACCGCGCGTCCAGGCATTGTAATTGGCAAGAAAGGTGCGGAGATCGAAAAGCTTAAAGCCGAACTTTCTAAACTCTCCAATAGGGAAATATACCTGAACATTCATGAAGTACGACGCCCTGACCTGGATGCACAATTAGTTGCTGAGAATGTGGCCCTCCAACTCGAACGAAGGGTGGCGTTCCGCCGAGCGATGAAAGAAAGTGTGACTCGCGCTATGCGTATGGGCGCCCAAGGAGTGAAAGTGCGCTGTTCGGGCCGCCTTGCTGGCGCAGAAATAGCCCGAACCGAATGGACACGAGAAGGGCGAGTTCCTCTTCACACTATTCGGGCAGACATTAGTTACGGGGTGGCGGAAGCGAAGACGACCTACGGAATTATCGGGGTCAAGGTGTGGATAATGCGGGGCGAGGTCATCACGCGAGAAGAAGAGCAACAGCGTACGGCGCTGAGTGCCTAAGGAGCCGCCACCATGTTAGCGCCGAAGAAAGTTAAATACCGAAAACAGCAGCGAGGACGGATGTATGGCGATGCCCACCGAGGGAACACCCTCGCCTTTGGAGATTTCGGCCTGAAAACCCTCGAACGAGGCTGGATCACTGCACGTGAGATTGAGGCGGCTCGCGTCGCATTAACACGACATGTGAAACGGGGCGGTCGGATTTGGGTTCGTATTTTTCCAGATAAACCGGTGACGAAGAAACCGGCAGAAACTCGAATGGGAAAGGGAAAAGGGCCGCCAGAATTTTGGGTCGCCCCTGTTAAGCCCGGACGTATGCTTTTTGAGATGGAAGGAATCCCCCGCGATGTCGCCCAAGAAGCCTTACGTTTGGCCTCTCATAAACTTTCCGTAAGCACGCAATTTTGTGAACGCCGCGGAGCAACATATGCAAGCTAAAGAGATTCGCGATCTAAGTGATAGCGAAGCGCAGCAAAAGGAAAACGAAACAGCAGAAGAGCTCTTTCGCCTGCGGTTGCGCAGGAGCACGGGACAGTTAGAGAACCCCACGTCGGTTCGTAAACTTCGGCGTGATCTCGCACGGATCAAGACGATTCGACATGAGAAACGTCATCAGGTAACAGGAGAGTAGCTATCGTGCCAGGGCAGAGAAAAGAACGACAAGGCGTTGTTGTGAGCGATAAAATGGACAAGACAGTGGTCGTCCTGGTCGAACGCTTCGTACAACATCCTGTGTATAAAAAATACATTCGACAACGTAAAAAATACAAAGCGCACGATCCTGAGAATAGTTGTCACACCGGCGATCAAGTGGCGATCGTTGAGACACGACCGCTGAGTCGCGAAAAGCGTTGGCTCGTACGTTCAATTCTGAAGCAGGCGGCGACACAATAAGTAGGCCAAAGGGAAAGCATATTTATGATCCAGGTTGAGACCATCCTAGATGTAGCCGACAATTCAGGGGCCCGCAAAGTCCGCTGCATACGAGTACTTGGTGGAACGCGCCGACGATACGCGTCGATTGGGGACGAGATAGTTGTTTCGGTGCGAGAAGCAATCCCTAATGCGAAAGTTAAGAAAGGGGACGTGATGCGTGCCGTGGTCGTGCGGACGGCAAAAGAAGTTGGGCGGCCCGACGGATCATATATCCGTTTTGATAACAATTCTGCGGTCCTATTGGATAATCAGCGCGAACCAATTGGTACACGCATTTTCGGACCCGTAGCTCGGGAGCTGCGTGCGAAACGATTCATGAAGATTATCTCTCTTGCTCCAGAGGTCCTGTAGGATAGAGCCATGTTAGCGCGAGTAAAAAAGAACGATACTGTTATGGTTATGGCGGGGAAAGAACATGGCAAGACCGGCAAGGTCTTGCGTGTGCTGCCTGAAGAAAACCGCGCTCTTGTTGAGCGCTTAAATATCGTCAAACGACACTCCAAGCCTCGAGGACCTCAGAATCCAGGTGGAATTATTGAAAAAGAGGCACCGATCCACCTCTCTAACCTTATGCCGATGTGTGACCGCTGCAATGCGCCAGTGCGTGTAGGGACGCGAGTATTACAAGATGGAAGCAAGGCTCGATTCTGTCGACGGTGCAACGAGTTGTTGGATAAATAATTATGGCAGCACGTCTCAAAGAATTTTACCGGCAAAAGGTTGTTCCGACCCTCAAGCAGGAGCTTGGATACGTCAATGTGATGCAGACTCCACGTCTTCAGAAGATCGTGGTGAATATGGGGCTTGGGGAGGCCGTACAAAACCCGAAAGTCCTTGAAACTGGAGTCACTGAATTAACCCAGATCACCGGGCAAAAACCAATAGTAACAAAAGCACATAAATCGATCGCGAACTTTAAACTCCGCGAAGGGGTAGCAATCGGTTGTGCTGTGACTCTGCGTGGGGACCGGATGTATGAATTTCTTGATCGTCTGGTGAGTGTCGCGCTACCACGCGTCCGAGATTTTCAAGGGGTTTCGGACAAATCCTTTGATGGACGCGGCAATTATTCATTAGGTATTCGCGAACATACAATTTTTCCTGAGCTTAGTATTGATAAAGTCGAGCAAGTGAAGGGATTTACCTGCTCTTTTGTGACATCGGCACAAACGGATGCTGAAGGGCGGGCACTGTTGCGCGCCTTAGGGATGCCTTTTCGGAGTTAAATATCTATGGCACGAACGTGTTTACGGATCAAAGCGCAACGCAAGCCAAAGTTTCCTGTGCGGCAACATAATCGCTGCGGGTTATGTGGTCGACCCCGCGCCTTCTATCGTCGCTTTCGTATGTGTCGAATCTGCCTTCGTAACTATGCTCTAAAGGGCCAGATTCCTGGTCTCACCAAAGCGAGTTGGTAAGGAGGACTAAGGATGCGAACCGATCCTATTGCTGATTTATTGACGAGCATCCGTAATGGTCTTCACGCTCATAAGGAGCGCGTAGATGCTCCGTGGTCGCGTCTTAAGGAATCCCTTATTAAAGTTGTTATTGAAGAGGGGTTTCTGAAGGAATACGCGAAGGTTGAAGAAAAAGGTCGCCCGTTGTTGCGTATTTGGCTCAAATATGATGTAGCAGGAAAACCTGTGTTGCGTGGTGTAAAACGTGTGAGCAAGCCAAGTTTACGAACATATGCAGGTACGGGTGCTATTCCACTGGTGCAAAACGGACTTGGGGTGAATATCCTTTCGACCTCTCGTGGCATCATGGCTGATCGGCATGCACGGAAACAACATATCGGCGGCGAGATTCTTTGTAGCTTGTGGTAATACTCGGCCGAGAGGAGAAAAGCGGACATGGCAGGTATTGGACGCTGGCCAGTGCCGGTACCAGATAAGGTGAAAATCTCCGTTCAAGACGGAAAAGTCGGCGTGCAAGGAGCAAAAGGCCAACTCGAATTCTCATTCGACCCTTGTGTGTCTATGCAAGTAAATAATAGCGAGATTGTGGTATCACGTACGGAAGAGACGCGTCGCGCAAAGGCGATTCACGGTATGACTCGCAAACTCGTTGCCAACATGGTCGAGGGAGTCAGTAAGGGGTTCACGCGTACGCTTGAGATCAGTGGAGTGGGCTATCGAGCTGAGGTTGTGGGGAAGTCGGCTGTTCAATTTACCCTTGGATATTCCCACCCGATCATGTTTCAACTTCCGAACGGGATACAAGTGAAAGTTGATCGTCAAACCGTCATTACGCTTGAGGGAATTGATAGACAGCTCTTAGGCGAAGTAGCGGTAGCGATTCGTCGTCTCCGTCCTCCAGATCCCTACAAGGCAAAAGGGATTAAGTTTGCAGAAGAAACAATTCGTAGAAAGGCCGGCAAAACTGCTGGAGCGAAATAGACCAGACTATGGCACGCACTAATCCTCGAGAACGTGCTCGTACGCTGCGGCAAGGGAGAGTTCGCCGACAGGTTAAGGGCACCAATAAACGTCCACGACTGTGCATTTATCGTAGTGGGCGACACATGTATGCGCAAATCATTTCTGATGAAGGCGGCGCAACTCTAATAGCCGCATCAACTTTGTCTTTGGAACTGAGGTCGGCAGACAAGAAGACAGCAACGGTTGACGCTGCTAAAGAAGTCGGGTCGCTCATCGCACGTAAATGCCAAGAAAAAGGGATCGTACAAGTTATTTTTGATCGTAATGGATTTTTGTATCACGGACGCGTCCGTGCGTTGGCAGAAGCGGCGCGCGAAGCTGGACTGCAATTTTAAGGAGAGTAGATAGTGGCTGAGATTAGAGAGCGCATTAACTCGGACGGGATTGAAATTAAAGAGAAGGTCGTCCACATCAGCCGCGTAAGCAAAGTAGTGAAAGGTGGACGACGCTTTAGCTTCAGCGCAGTTGTTGTTGCTGGAGACGGGGCTGGCCGTGTTGGTTATGGACTAGGCAAAGCGCACGAAGTTCCTGAGGCAATCCGTAAGGGGATTGAGCAGGCGAAGAAATCGCTTATCCAAGTACCATTAGCTGAGGGAACCATTCCACATGAGGTGTTAGGGAAGCATGGAGCGGGCCGTGTCTTCTTGAAGCCAGCGTCACAAGGAACCGGACTTATTGCTGGTGGAGGGGTACGTGCAGTGATGGAACTGGCAGGGGTCAAAGATGCGCTCACAAAATGCCTTGGCTCGACAAATCCACATAATTCAGTCCGTGCCACCCTTGAGGCGCTACGCAGCCTCTCTGTTCCTGCGCAGGTCGCAGAGCGGAGAGGGAAAAGCCTAGCTGAGATTCGCTAAGTAATGAGTATTGTTATGGATGAGCAATCGAAGGAGAAAGTCCTACAGATCACGCTTAAAAGGAGCGCGATTGGGTGCACCCGTCGTCAACGGGAAACCTTGCGTGGGCTTGGGCTCACATATAGAGAAAAAACGACACTCCGCCACGATTCGCCGTCGGTTCAAGGGATGTTGCGTACTGTAGGACATCTCATTGAGGTGAAAGAACATGGATCTTAGTCATTTGCGTCCAGCTGCTGGGGCGACGAAAAAAAGCAAACGTATTGGTCGAGGACCTGGTTCCGGGCACGGAAAAACTTCTGGAAAGGGACACAAAGGCCGCGGGTCCAGATCCGGTGGTAATACTCCGCCAGGCTACGAAGGCGGGCAGATGCCGCTATCACGACGACTACCGAAGTACGGATTCCATAATATTTTCCGTAAGGAATTCGATATTGTGAATATTGGAAGCCTCGATCGTTTCGACGTAGGAACCGTTGTCGACTCAGCAGCGCTCATAAAAATTGGCCTAGTGAAGAACGCAAAGAAGAAGATTAAGATCCTGGCCGACGGAACATTAACCAAGGCACTCACTGTAAAGGCACAGGCTTTCAGTAAACAAGCGCAAGAAAAGATTGCTGCACTAGGTGGGACCACCGAGGTCGTCTGATCATGATCGAAGGTTTCCAAAACGCGACCAAGATTGCTGAGCTACGCAAGCGTATTTTTTTTACGTTCGCGATGCTTGCGATCTACCGTGTCGGTGTTGCTATTCCGACTCCTGGAATCGACGGCCAAGCGCTGGCCGGATTTTTTGAGCAAGCTCGGAATACCGTTTTTGGTCTTGTTAATCTGTTCTCAGGAGGAGCGCTCGAGCGGTTCTCTATCTTTGCCTTGGGTATTATGCCCTATATTAGCTCCTCGATTATTTTGCAGTTGCTTACCGTCGTTATTCCAGCATTGGAACGTCTCTCAAAAGAAGGGGAACTGGGACGACGAAAAATCACTCAATACACCCGCTACGGCACTGTTGCCTTAGCGCTCTTACAAGGGCTTTTTATCAGTATGGGTCTGGAGCAGATTCGAACTCCAACCGGGGGCTCAGCAGTTTTCCATCCTGGATGGGAGTTTCGCCTGATGACCATGATTACCCTGTCGGCTGGAACCGCCTTCATTATGTGGTTGGGGGAGCAAATTACTGAACGTGGTATCGGGAATGGTATCTCCCTCATCATATTTGCTGGTATTGTAGCGAATATTCCTTCTGCGATCACATCTACTATAGAGTTTGTTCGTGAGGGTGAGCTGAGTATCTTTATCGTCCTCGCAATTATCGCGTTGATGGTTGCTGTCATTGCAGCGGTAATCGTCATGGAACGAGGACACCGGCGTATTCCAGTACAATACGCAAAACGAGTCGTCGGTCGTCGAGTATATGGTGGTCAAAGTTCTCATCTACCGCTCAAAATTAATACTGCAGGAGTTATCCCTCCGATCTTCGCCTCGTCCGTATTGGTTTTTCCCGCGACGATAGCGGGCTTTGCTGATAATCCGTGGATGAAATCCGTTGCTGGTATGTTGGCCCCAGGAAGTCTGGTCTACGACCTGCTCTATGTCGCAATGATTATCTTCTTTTGTTACTTCTACACCGCAGTCGTATTTAATCCGGTCGATGTCGCTGACAACATGAAGAAGAACGGTGGGTTCATTCCGGGCATTCGTCCTGGCCAGCGAACGGCCGAATATATGGACCGCATCCTCAGCCGTATTACGCTGAGTGGAGCTATTTATATATCAATCATTTGCATACTTCCGACCCTGCTCATCGGTTCGCTCAATGTTCCTTTCTACTTCGGTGGTACGGCCCTATTGATTGTCGTTGGGGTTGCGCTTGATACAGTGGCCCAGATCGAAACCCAGATCATCATGCGAAACTATGAAGGATTCATGAAGCGTGGACGCCTGAAAGGCCGGGCGAGCGGGAGGATCAACTAATGCGTATCGTCTTAGTTGGCCCACCAGGCGCGGGAAAAGGAACCCAGGCGCGGGTGTTGCAAGGCACCTTTGGTGTCCCACAAATCTCAACAGGCGATCTCCTCCGTGAAGCCGTTCGTTCTGGCACTGCTCTAGGAAAGAGAGCACAGGCATTCATGGACAAGGGAGAGCTCGTACCGGATCAACTTGTCACTGATCTTGTGGCTGAACGAATACAGAAACCAGATTGTGGACCAGGATTCCTTCTTGATGGATTCCCGCGAACCATTGTTCAGGCTGATGCATTAGACAAGGAACTCGAACAACAAAAGAGCCGTCTTGATGCTGTCGTCAGTGTTATCGTGCCGAGACAAGACCTCGTGGCTCGGCTCAGTGGAAGGTGGGTCTGCCGTTCATGTCAGGCGATGTACCACGAGAT
>JAYVFX010000931.1:0-3775 GCA_043772795.1 Deltaproteobacteria bacterium | reverse complement strand
CGAACGTTGGCCCCGCCATCAGCACGAGAATTTTTATTGGTTACAAGAGGACTACCTGCGGGATCAGCAGAAAGGGAAAAGTTGGCATTGGACGGTCTTACGACCACAGATTATCTTTGGTGAATCGCTGGGCAGTAATATGAACGCCATTCCCGCGATCGGCGTCTATGCGGCATTACTCAAAGAGCAAGGCCTTCCCCTGTCGTTTCCTGGTGGTGCACCAGCGCTTGCTGAAGCAATCGATGCTGACTTACTGGCCAGGATGTGTGAATGGACCGCTACGTCGCCAGCCTGTCGGAACGAAACGTTTAATGCCACTAACGGTGATGTGTTTATCTGGCAGAATGTCTGGCCGACGATTGCCGACGCGTTCGGTATGGAAGTTGGTCCGCCCACACCGATGTCACTCGCAGAAACAATGCCCAAGCGCGAAGCTGAGTGGGCGGCGATTGTGAAGAAGTATAATCTGCGTGCTCCAACGAGTTTAGGGGACTATGTTGGTCAATCGTTCATCTTTACGGATGTCATCTTCGCATACGGAGCAGAGCGACTCCCATCCGCCATGTTGGTGAGCACCATTAAAGCACGGCAGGCTGGATTCCCTGACTGTATGGATACTGAGGACATGTTTCGTAAGTGGTTCCGCCGTTTCCAAGAACAACGGCTCTTGCCTCCGGTCGGGAAAAACTGACATGTTGCGATGGTCTGCAACGTGAAAGAGGAGCTGCATCATGAGACTTGCAAATAAAGTAGCTGTAATCACTGGCGGTGCGAGCGGCATGGGACGCGCTACCGTTATGCGTTTTCTGGCTGAAGGCGCACGGGTAGTTGTTGCTGACTACAATGAAAAATCAGGACAAGAGACGCTGGCGCAAGCAAAAAATGTGGGTCAGGCGAATAACGCCCGCTTTATTCGTACTGACGTCGCGAAGGAAGCCGATATCATCGCGATGATCGACTGTGCGGTATCGCAGTTTGGTCGTCTTGATGTCATTTTTAATAACGCGGGTGTGGGCGGGGCGATTGGTCCGGTATGGGACATCACAGAAGAAGAGTGGGATTATACATTTGCAGTGCTGACCAAAGGTGTCTTCTTTGGCATTAAGCATGCAGCCCGTGCCATGAAGAAACAGGGGCAAGGTGGCGTGATTATTAATACGGCTTCTACCGCCGGTCTGAGTGGGGGATCTGGGCCGCTTGTCTACTCCGCCGCCAAAGCTGCGGTGATCAATCTGACCAAGGCCTCAGCGATACAGTTGGCGCCAGATCGCATTCGCGTGAACGCCATTTGTCCCGGTGGAATTTTGACTGGTTTGACTGATCAGGGTAAGCCGGAAGCTGCGGCAAAGGGACTCGATAACTTCCAGCCCTGGCCTGACCATGGCGTAGGAGACGACATTGCTGGAGCTGCACTATTCCTGGCTAGCGATGATTCACGTTTTGTGACTGGCGAAGCGTTGGTAGTCGATGGTGGACTCACGGCGATCGGACCGGATATGTGGCGTCGCTTCGGTTTTGCCCAAGAAGCAAAAGCCAAGAAAAGTACGATCAATCGCGGGAGTACTGGTGAAGCCTCAACCTCCCGACCGGCAAAGTTAACGTGAGATGTTTACCCGGTTGACTGAAGTTGATCGCCAACGGTTAGCAACCCTTCTCGATCAGTTCGACTCTCCTATGCGTGAGTTTTTGGAGCGGAGTCTCACGGCAGCGGCAGAGTTCGACCAGCGGCTGTTGCCTGGTGTACTCCCGCTCATTGGTCCAACACTTCGTGTGATACCGTCCGAGAGTTGTGTCAAAGTGCTTGATCGTGTGGCGCACCTCTCGCAGGTTTTTCCTGCTGGTATAGTGCCCCTGTTCCGTTCACTCGGTCGCGTGTTTGATGAAGGGGCCGAGAAGCGGACGTTAGAGTGGATTGCGATGGGGGAGGCAGTTGGTTGTCGCAATCCCGAGGCTGGTACGGCGTTCTTCGCGTTACGGTCGCGCACGAGCTTGTTGGCAATTCGTGGCGTGTCTCCGACCGTGTATTTGAGTGACGTCCAAGGATTGTTACTCAAGTTTCTTCACATGCTCAGTGGTGTGGTGGTTGGTCTTACTGACACAGATCGGGTTTCCTTCCCTCCTCCGTTAGCGGTAGAAGATGGGATTCTGATGCCACTGCCGTTTTGTATCGAGCGATTCGCAACCTATGAAGAAAATTTTCGGCTCTATCGACTCTTAGTGGCGCACCATGCTGGTCGCCTAGAGTTTGGCACCTATGCTTGTTCACCGTCGGCACTGTGGTCAACTCTCGGGCCCCTCGTTCAAAGTGTGAATCGCACGCCGGTCTCGCCGGTATCTGACTTGGTAGCTTACTTCCAACTTTTTCCACGTCCTGATCTCATTGAGGCACTGTTTCTCACAATTGAAGGAAAACGTATCGTCCCGCGTCTTATGGAGCGATATCCAGGTTTGCAGGGAGACTTCACCTGGGCAGACGCGATCGCCAGTCTCGCTCGACCGGAAATCGTTGTTATTGTATCGCAGCTCCCTCACTCTGTGTGGGTAGAACTTGCGACTACTGGGACGGTCTCCCATTCCTTGGTGTTGGCCACTAAGCTATACATTGAGTTCCTCCATGATGAGTCGCGGCTTTCTGCTTCTTCGGATAACTCGCAGTTTGAGGGGAGTGGATTTGGTGAAGAAGACACCTCAGGGTTTCTCACTGGTGTCGAACTTGATGTCGAAGCAGAAGATCCTTCGCCGAGCGAAGAAGTACAGGCCGATGAGCGACGACGACGTGCACTGACGACGACCGATCTTCGATATGTTTACGACGAATGGGATTTTGAGATCGAGGATTATCGCCCTCATCGGTGTGAACTTAGGGAAGTGGAGCTCCACAGCGACGAGGGAGCGTTTTTTTCCAGGACCCTTGTGACCCATAGCGACCTTGTCCAAAGTATTAAACGTGAATTTCAACGTTTACGCCCGCGTATGCATCGCCACGTCAACGGTTTGGAGGATGGAGAAGAGATTGACCTCAATGCAACGGTGAATGCGCGCATCGAACGGCGGCTGGGAAATACTCCCTCGACAAAATTATACTCGGCTCGACAACTGATTGAGCGCGACGTCGCAGTTTTACTGTTACTGGATTTGAGTGCGTCAACAGCCGAGCAAATTGTTGATGAAACACTTGCTACGACCGGCGCGAAGCAGCAGAACAATCCGACAATCATCGACATTGTAAAAGAAGCTGTGACACTGCTCGCTGTCGCTTTGGAGGAGATCGGCGATACGTATGCGATCTACGGTTTCTCCAGCAATGGTCGTTACGATGTCGAAGCATATCCCGTCAAAACTTTTCGTGATTCTTTGTCTGCCGAAGTGCAAGGACGGATTGGCGGATTGACCTCACGTGGCGGAACGCGGATGGGGACTGCGGTTCGTCACGCCACCCGCAGATTGAAAGCGGTATCGAGCCGGACAAAACTCCTTGTGTTACTCAGTGATGGTTACCCTGAAGATGCCGGATACGGCAAACCGGTCGTCCCGCCGACCTATGGGCTTCGTGATACCGCAATGGCCTTACGTGAGGCCGAACGTAGCGGTGTTATGCCTTTTTGTCTTACGATTGATAAAAGTGGACGTGACTATTTGCGTGAGATGTGTGCCTCGTCGCGGTATATGGTGATTGAGGATCTGCTCTCGTTACCGCGCGAATTACCAAAGATCTATCAGCGGCATATCCGGTCTCAGAGACTCTAGGGTTACTTTTGCCTTTAGCTTCGATAGC